>NZ_JBSGZJ010000008.1:0-43487 GCF_053610925.1 Streptomyces sp. NPDC054847
GTCGGTGGCGGGTGCGACGATGATCCCCGCCTCCCACCCGGAGGCGCCGTAGGGAGGCGGGGAGCGTGAACGGGCCACTCGAGCCAGGGGTCTACCTGGTGCGCAACGTCGGCAGCGGGCTGCTGCTGGAGGTGTTCGGGGGACGCGGCGGCAGCGGCGTCAACGTCCAGCAGGGCAAGGAGAACGGTTCGCCCGCCCAGCAGTGGCGGATCGAGCCCGTGCCCAACGGCAACGGGCTGTACCACTTCGTCAATGTGGCCGGTGGCAAACGCCTCGACGTGGCGAACGCCTCCACGGAGAACGGCGCCAACGTCCAGCAGTGGAAGGCGAACAACTTCGGCGCCCAGGAGTGGATCGTCGAACAGCATCTCGACTCGCCGGGCACGGTGACCATCGTCAGCTTCATCAGCGGACTGCTGCTGGAGGTGGCCGACGGCTCGGGCGAGGACGGGGCGAACGTCCAGCAGTGGGAGGACACCGACTCCCCCGGCCAGTGGTGGCGGTTGGAGCCGGTGCACTCCTGACGGGCCGCACCCGGGTCGGGCCGCGGCCCCCGCGTCCCTTCGGTCCCGGTGTCCGTTCAGTCCTTACGGGCCGTGAACACGGTGCGCGCGGCCAGCATGTAAGCGTCGGACCGCCGCAGCAGCCCTTCGGGGTCCTCGGGGTCGAGCAGCCGGTCCAGGACCGCGATGTCCTCGTCCGGCAGCAGCCCCTCGACCAGCCGGCGCTGCCACGCGAAGGCGGACAGCAGCTGCGCCCGCACCGCCGCCGGCACGGGCGCCGGGATGTCGAGGAGGAAGGAGCGCGTACCGCTCGGCGTCAGCCCCGACGCGGCGAGCAGTGCCCGCCAGTCCTCGACCTCGTCCTTCGCACCGGGCAGCTCCGACCGCATCCGCGCGAACCACTCGTCGACGGCGGCACCGACCCGGCTCTCCAGGCCGGGCCTGCCGATCCCGAAGTCGCGCGGCAGATGGCGGGCCGGCAGCCCGCCCTCGAGTACGGCGACCAGACCGCCCGGTCGCACCAGGCGGGCCAGTGCCCCGAGCACGGCACGCTGGTCGCCCAGGTGGTGCACGGATCCCGCCGCCCAGACGAGGTCCGCCTCACCCAGGTCCGCGATGCCCTCGGGCAGTTCGGCGAGATGTGTACGGACGCGGTCGGCCTGGCCGTTGCGGGCGGCGCGCGCCTGTGCCCGTTCCAGCAGGGGCGCGGCGGCGTCCACGGCGACGACCTCGGCGTACGGGAACGCCTCCGCCAGCAGCCCGGTGATCACTCCGGGGCCGCTGCCGATGTCGAGAACGCGCCGGACGCCGCCGGCCGGTACCAGCTCGCGCAGCCAGTCGGCCGTCTGCCGGTACATGGGGCTCTGCAGCTCCGCACCCTGCTCCAGCAGTTGCGCGTGCTCGTCCCAGTCGATGTGTGTGGAGTCGTGGTGATGGCTCATGGGCACAGAGTGGACCGGGACCTGCGGTTACGGCGAGCTTTGTTGCCGTTCCGGCAAAGCGCCACCCGTTCGGTGCTCCTGCGGGCTGATGCCCCGTACCCGCTTGAAGGCGGCACTCAGCGCGAACGAGCCGCTGTAGCCGACCTTCCTGGCCACCGTCTCCACCGTCGCGTCGCTCTCGCGCAGCAGGTCGGCGGCGAGCGCGAGCCGCCAGCCGGTGAGGTAGGCCATCGGCGGCTCGCCGACGAGGTCGTTGAAGCGCCGGGCGAGCGCCGCCCGGGAGACCCCGCACTCGGCGGCCAGCGTCGCGACGGTCCACGGGCGGGCCGGACCGTCCTGGATCAGCCGCAGCGCCTGCCCGACCACGGGGTCGCCCATGGCCCGGTACCAGGCGGGGGCCTCCGCGTCAGGGCGGGAGAACCAGGTGCGCAGCACGGCGATCAGCAGCAGGTCCAGGACGCGGTCGAGCACCACGCTCTGGCCGGGGTCGTCGCGGGCGATCTCCTCGTCGAGCACGGTCATCAGCGGGTGGTTCCACACCTCGGCCGACAGATGCAGCAGCGGCGGCAGCGCGTCCAGCAGCCGGCCGCTGACCTCGCCCTTCATCTGGTAGGTGCCGATCAGCATGGACGTCGAGCCGTCGGGCGCGTTGCCCCAGGTCCGCACGCCGAGCCGCATGGCCTGGGCGAGCGGTTCCCCCTGGAGGGTGTGGCAGGTGCCGCCGGGTCCGATCCTGGCCTGCGGCTCCGCGCCGGGCGCGTGGGAGACCGTGTACGGCTCAGGTCCGCGGGCGATCGCCACGTCGCCGGGCCGCAGCAGCACCGGTTCGCCGGAGGCCGGGGCGATCCATGATTCCCCCTGGGTGACGCACATGAGGCAGAGCGGGGCCTCGTCGTCGATGTGCACGGACCACGGCGGCTCCATCACCATGCGCAGCAGAAAAGCCCCCCTGGCCCGCGGCCCGTCCAGAAGTCCGGCGAGAGCGTCCATGGCCACCAGCGTAGACGGACGCGTATGCCGGCAGGGCCGCGACACCTGCCGACGGCACCGGCGACGGCGTGCGGGGCTCCCGCCGCGTCAGCCTTCCTTGCGGAACGCCCGCAGGGTGTACGACGGATCGGGGCGGCGGGAGTCCTGGCCGGGCAGCAGGGCCAGCTCCGAGGCGAGCGCGCGGGCCGTCGCGCCGTCCGCGTCGGTGAACCAGGAGCGGAAGCGTCCCGCCGAAAGGGCTGAGGCGGCGCCGCGGGGTGTGCGGCCCTGGCCGTGTCCGGCGAACCGCGCTCCGCCCGCGGGCCGCAGGCCGTGCGCCGCGGCGTACGCCTCGATCCTGTCGGCGCGGTCGGAGGCGGCGGCGAAGGAGCGGTGGGGGCGCAGGACGGTGTCGATGTCGCTGTCCACGTCGTGACCGGCGTCCTTGTCGACGGTGGTGACGAACACCCCGCCGGGCCTGAGCACCCGGGCGGCCTCCGCGACGACCGCCGCGGACCGGGGGACGAGGTGCAGCAGCCACACGGCGCTGACCGCGTCAACGGCCCCGTCGCGCAGCGGCAGACGCCGTACGTCGCCGAGGACCACGGAGCCGCCGATGCGGCCCGTGGCCTTGCGGGCCATACCGTACGCCCCGTCGCAGCCGAACACCCGCAGCCCGGGGCGGCGCAGCCGTTCGGTCACCAGGCCGGTGCCGCAGCCGATGTCGAGCAGCGTGCGCGCCCGGTCCGGCACCAGGCCGAGGACCGCCGCGGCGGCGGCCTCCGCCCTGGGCACGCCACCACGGGTGGCGTCGTACGCGTCGGCTTCGAGGTCGTAGTCCAGCATGATCCGAAGCATGCCGGACCGGCGGGCGGGACGGTGCTGTTTTCGCGTCCCGCCTCAGTTCGCCCCGTGGGCCGGGGCGATCTCCTCGACGCGCTCGGCCAGGGCGAAGTCGCGTTCCGTCAGGGCGTTCACATCGTGCGACTGGACGGTCAGGGCGACCGAGTTGTAGCCGAGGGTGAGGTCGGAGTGGTGGTTCAGCTCCTCCTGGATCTGGGCGATGTGGACGACCAGGGCGGTCGCCGCGAAGTGCGAGTCGAGGCGGTAGGAGCGGGCGATCCTGTCGCCTTCCAGGGACCAGCCGGGAAGCTCCCGGAGCCGGTCCTCGATCTCCTTCTGCGACAGCGGCTCTGTGGGCATGGCCAGGATCCTTCCGGCAGGGGGCGGCGGACGGGAACACCATAGATCCGATGCCCGATAAATCGGGTGCCCGCACGGGCCACGCTGTGTACGTTCCACCGAGTGGAACCATTGACCGACAAACAGATCCGTGCCTCCTTCGTGAACTGCACCAAGGGTGAGGCGACGCGTATGCGCCTGCCCGCCGACTTCGCCGAACTCCCCTGGCCCGACCTGGACTTCCTGGGCTGGGTCGACCCTGGAGCGCCGCTGAAGGCGCACCTGGTGCTGCCGCGGGAGGAGGGACCGGTCGGCATCACGCTCCGAGTCCCGTCCACCGGACGGACCAGTGCGGTGAAATCGAGCATGTGCCAGGCGTGCCTCACCGCCCACGCCTCGTCGGGGGTGACCCTGTTCGCGGCGCCGCTGGCCGGCGCGGCGGGCCGGGAGGGGAACACGGTCGGCACGTATCTGTGCGCCGATCTGGCCTGCTCGCTGTACATCCGCGGCAAGCGGCAGCCGAAGCTGCGGCACGGACGCTACGAGGAGAACCTCACTTTGGAGGAGCAGATCGACCGGACCACGGGCAACCTGTGGGCCTTCGCCGACAAGGTGCTCGGCCTGCGCTGACCAGCCGGGCCGGGCGACGCCCGGCGGCCGGCGGTCGGTCCGCGCTGCCGGGCCCGGATCAACGGCTCGCGGCGGACAGCGACCGGAGGCGGAGGAGCGACCGGGGCGGAAGGGCGCGGGGGCGGCGGATCAGCGGCCGTGCGGCGGGTCAGCGGCCCGCGGCCAGGACCTGTTCGATCGTGTCGGCCTCCGCCGCGGACTTGTCCGGCCGGTGGCGCAGCACCCGCGCGAACCGCAGGGCGACGCCCGCCGGGTAGCGCGTGGACCGCTGGAGCCCGTCGTAGGCGACCTCCACGACCAGTTCCGGCCGGACGCGGACGGTGAACCCGTCGTCCTCGACGGCCAGTTCCCCGAGCATCTCGGTCTGCCGGCGCAGCATGTCGTCGGTGAGGCCCTTGAAGGTCTTGCCGAGCATCACGAAGCCGCCGTCGGCCGAGCGGGCGCCGAGGTGGAGGTTGGAGAGCAGTCCGGTGCGCCGGCCGTGGCCCCGTTCGACGGCCAGGACCACCAGGTCCAGGGTGTGGACCGGCTTGACCTTGAGCCAGGAGCGGCCGCGGCGGCCGGCGCTGTACGGCGCGTCCAGTGCCTTGACGAGGACACCCTCGTGCCCACGGTCCAGGGTCGCGGTGAAGAACTCCTCCGCGGCGGCGACCTGTGCGGGGTCGGACGGGTCCTCGACGACCGTGCGCCGTACCCGCGTCGGTTCGGGGACGAGCCGGGCGAGGATCCGGTGCCGTTCACGGCCCGGCAGGTCGAGCGTCGGCTCCCCGTCGGCGGCGAGCACGTCGAAGTACACCGGGTACAGCGGCAGGGTGGTGCGGGCCGCCTCGACGTCGAGCCGCGAGCCCACGCGGGAGGCGATGTCCTGGAAGGGGACGGGCCTGCCGTCGGCGGCCATCGCGATGACCTCCCCGTCGAGGATGAACCGGTCGCCCGCCATTTCCCGGGTCTGCTGGGCCACTTCGGGCAGCCGGTGGGTGATGTCGTCGAGAGACCTGGTGAAGATCCGGACATCGGTCCCTTCGCGGTGCACCTGCACACGGATGCCGTCGAGTTTCTCCTCGACGACGCAGGCGGCACCAAGGGCCTCGACGGCTTCCGTCACGGACTTCGCGCTGTGGGCGAGCATGGGCTGCACCGGGTTGCCGACCCTCAGCCGGAACTGCTCGAGTGCCGCCGGACCGCCGGCGAGCAGCGCCGCCGCGACGCGGGGCAGCGACCCTTCCAGCATGACCGCGCGGCGCACGTCCGCCGACGGAGCTCCCGCGGCCTTCGCGACGGCCTCCAGCGCGACGGCGTCCAGTGCGCCCTGACGGACCTCCCCGGTGAGGAGCCGTACGAGGAACTCCTGCTCCTCCGCGGTGGCCGCCGACATCAGCCGGTGCACCCGGCTGCGGCGTTCCGCCTGGGCGCCGGGGCCGGAGACCTGGGCGAGGGCCGCGAGCGCGGCGTCGGTCCCGCCGACGGTGAGGGACGGCACGGAGGCGGGCGGCACGGATTCCTTGAGGACGCTCCAGCCGATGCCGATGCGGCCCTGGGGCACCCGCCCGGCCAGGTACGAGATGACCAGGGCGACATCCTCCGGCCAGGCCTCCGAGAAGAGGTCCGCCAGCGCGGCGATCTTGCGCGAACGGGCCGATGTGGCGGCCACCTCACGGGACACTTCGGCGACGCGGGCGAGCAGCATGCGGCCATCGTGCCCCGGCCGGGCGACGCACGCACCCCGGCGCCGCGCCCCGTCCGGCCCGCCCTCGGCGACCTGCCCGCAGCGCACCCCGGGGGCGTCCGCGGCGGCCGGCACGGTCTCCGGGCGGTTCACCCAACTCCCCTGCTCTTCCGTCGGTTTGACCGCTCGACGCACAGACAGGGGCCCGTCGGCCGGCTCTCTCGCGTCGCTGTGACGACGGCCGTCGCGGCTCAGGACTGCACGCCCCACACTCGCTCCGGCGCAGCCGGCCAGCACCGACCGGCGGCTACGGACGCGCGCGGCGTCGCGCACGCGATCGACCGGACGAATCCGACGGAGCAGCAGGCCCGCAACCGCGTGGCCCTGCCGGTGGGGCGGCACGCGGCGGGGTGTCCGCGGGCCGGTACCCGCTGCCGCAGGCACCAGGCTCCGCGACCGTAGACCTTGCCGACGGGACGGCACGCGAGCCGGGTGTCCGCGGGCCAGTACCCGCTGCCGCAGGCACCAGGCTCCGTGGGCGCGTGGCACTGCCAGTGGGGCGGCACGCGAGCCGCGTGTCCGCCGGCCGGTTCCCGCTGCCGCAGGCGCCGGGCTCCGTGGGAGCGCGGGGCGGCGAGTGGCCGGGACGCGCCAGCGCGCCCGGGGTAACGGCGAGTAACCCTCGTCACAGACGGGGCGGGGGATTCCACGGAACACCATTCGATGGTTTATCGTTCATCTACACGTGGATGCGAAGGGGACGCACTCCCCCGACCTCGCCGTTCGCGCGCCGGGAAGACCGTTCGACCGACGCTCCCGCGGAGCGCGTCACCCGGTGGCGACCGACGTTCGCACCACACCCAGTGACCGCCCCGGCCGGAAACCCCCGTCCGGCCGGGGCCTCCCCTTCCCCGCCCGCCGGACTCCCGGCCGGCAGCGCGCGGATCCGGTTTCCGGATACCCGCCCGTAACCCGCCCCCGGTCCCAAATACACGGATATGCGGTGGCGCAAAACCCTAGCCATCCTGGCTCAATCGTTTCAGTCTTGGTGATGCAGGTCACACGCGCCACTGGCGTCGCTCGCGGGCACGGCCTGCCCGGGACGACGTACGTGCACGAGAGCGGAACCGCGCAGCAGCAGAGGAGCGAGCGATGTCATCGACCATCGAGCAATCCGTCCGGGCCCGTCTCATCAGCGATGCGCCCCACTCCCTGTCCGTGCCGGTGGTTCTGCGCTACTGCGACACCGACCCGTTCGCCGTCCGCATGGTCTTCCCTCCGGAGGCATGCCTGAACGACACCGGCGTGACCTGGACCTTCGCCCGCAGCCTGCTCGACGCGGGACTGCGCGCACCGACCGGCGACGGCGATGTGCACGTCTGGCCCTGCGGACGCGTGCAGACCATGATCGAACTGCGTTCGCCGGAGGGCGTCGCGCTGCTCCAGCTCGACACGGCCGGCCTGCGCCGGTTCCTGGTCCGCTCGTACGCGACCGTGCCGGCCGGCAACGAGGCGGCGGCCCTCGACATCGAACGCGCCCTCGCGGCGCTGCTGGGCAACGCCCGGGGCTGAGTCACCGATGGCCGGCGTACTACGGTCTGGCTATGACAACTGTCGCGTCCGGTACGGGAGTAGGGCCGCTGCTGCGCGGCTGGCGCGAGCGCCGGCGGTTGAGCCAGCTCGAACTGGCTCTGCGCGCCGGCTCCTCCGCCCGCCACATCAGCTTCGTCGAGACGGGCCGCTCCCGCCCCAGCGAGGACATGGTCCTGCGCCTCGCCGAGCATCTCGACATCCCGGTACGGGAACGCAACTCCCTCCTGCTGGCGGCGGGTTACGCCCCCCGGTACGCGGAGACACCGCTGGGCGACCCGGCGATGGAGGCATTGCGTGAGGGCATGGAGCAGCTCCTGAACGGCTACGAGCCGTACCCCGCGCTGGTCGTCGACGGCACGTACAACGTGCTCGCCGCGAACCGGGGGATCGCGATGCTGCTCGACAGCCTGCCGGAGCACCTGCTCGCCCCGCCGCTGAACGCCATGCGGATCACTCTGCACCCCGAGGGTCTCGCGCCCCGGATCCGCAATCTGCGCCAGTGGCGCGCGCATCTGCTGGCCCAGATGGAGCGGCAGATCGCGTTGGCCCGCTCCGACGCGCTGCGCGCGCTGTACGACGAGGTCGCGGCCTATCCGCTGCCGGAAGCCGGCGACGACGCGCACACGGGCCTCGCGGAGGACGAGAGCGAGGCAGGGGAAGCACCGTTCCCGTACTTCGCTCTGCCGCTGCGGATCGAGCACGAGGGCCGGGTCCTCTCCTTCGTGTCGTCGATCTCGACCTTCAACACGCCCATGGACGTGACCGTCGCCGAGCTGGCCATCGAGACGCTGCTCCCGGCCGACCCGGCGACGGTGAAGTACCTGCAGTCGCTCACGCCGTAGTGGTCGCGCGCAGCGCGGACCACTGGACGACGGCGAAGCCGGCGACGGTCAGCGCCTGGACCACGGCCCAGGCTGCGCCCACGGCGGTGGGATCGAGCCACAGCACCAGAGCGGCGAGGCTGAGCACCGACCACAGGATGTTCGTGTCGACGACCAGGGTGACCGCGGCCCTCGGCGGCCGGGGGCGGGCGGCGAGCACTCCGACGAACGCCGCGTAGGCGGTCAGGAAAAGACCGAGGCCGAGCAAGAGTGTGGCGTCGACTCCGAGGAGCCGCCCGAGCGGCCCCGAAGCGGCCGCATAGGCAAGGCCGTTGGCGCCGGTCACGGCGGCGTCGGCTGCGAGGAACCGGCGCAGCATGGTCTGCGGCTCGGTGGTACGGGAGATGTTGGCGAGCAGGGTGGCGGACATGGCGGATCAGCCTCCGTCGAGGTTGCGGGCTGGTCGTGGGCCCGGAGCCCGGACGGAGTGCGCCGCCCGGGTCCCGGTGCTCACAGACTGCCCTGCGCCCCATGCGGAGGTCGATTACGCCGGAGGTAATGCGGCAGCGGACAGGACGACATCCAGAGGGAGCCAACCCAAGTGATTTGCCGCTTCGAGCACCGAGCCGGCGGACACGCTGACCCCTGCATCTGGCACGGCTGTGGCACGGCGGCCTGTTCGGTTCGAAGCAACTCAAACGGGGCTCTCGGGCGATGACATCCAAGCGAAAGCGTCGGCTGTTCGGGCAGCCAGCGATCCGCACCGCCAAGAATCGGTTATCTCGGTCCAGCGGTCGAGGCGGGCGCTACGCGCGCCGTGCTCTGCTGCTTGGTCATAGTAGAGAGTGAACTTGTAGACCCTGCCTTCCTCGGAAATCACCCGGCCGTCCTCGTGATCGGGACCTTCCTGCAAGAGGTCGACGACGATCGTTCGGTCCGGATCAAGTCCCTGGGCCTTCAGAAGCTCCCGCAACCGGCTCCACAGGTCGTAGTCGCTGGTCCGCAGGAGATCGGTGTACTGAACGACGATGCTTGACACCATGACCCCATGATCGGTCCGGCATGCGGCGAAGGGAAGCCGGCCGCTGAGATGCCGGCGGTAGGCCATCAGCTTGGGAAGCTGCGATCGTTCACGGACGGTTCGAGCGCTGAACGGGGCGAACGTACGGCCCTCTGACCCCAACATCCCACCCGTGTCAGGAGATCCGAGAATCAGTGCCTAGTCCCGGGTGCCTCGCCAGTCCAGGCAGACCACGGTGGCGTCGTCGTGCAGGACACCTTGTTGGGCATGTAGGACGGCCTGGGTGAGCGCGTGAACGGCCTGGCGAGGATGCAGATCGCGGGTGGCCTTGATCAGGGCGGGAAGGTCATCGGCGGCGGCGTTGCGCTCGAGCATGCCATCGGTGACCAGGATGAGGCGGTCACCTGGTTGCAGCTGGAGGGACTGGACGCGGTGCGGGTGCGGCAGGGGGGCGCCGAAGGGCGGATCGATGTTGGGAGTGATGTGATCGAGGCGTCCCCCGCGCAGGCGCCAGGGCCAGGGGTGGCCGGCGTTGACGAACTCGGCGCTTCCCGTCTGCAGGTCGATGCGCAAGAGCTGGCCGGTGACCAATGGGCCGAGGACGCCGTGGTCGAGCAGGGCCTGATGGGCCTGCCGGGCCTGTTCGGCGAGGTCGGCTCCACTGCGCCGGGCACTGCGCAGAGCGCCGACAAGCAGGGTGGCCATGAGAGCGGCACGGACGTTGTGGCCCATGGCATCGGTGATGGACACATGAAGGGTGTGTCGGTCGAGGGAGTGATCGAAGGTGTCACCGGCGATCGTCTCGGCCGGGATCAGCTCGCCGGAGATCGTGAACTGCGGTGCTTCGCAGGTGAGGCTGTCGGGAAGGAGAGTGTTCTGGATCTCGGCGGCCAGGTTCACCGGGAGGGTGCGGCGACCCCACTGGTACAGGTCGGTGAAACGGCGATTGGCGATGAGGATGTAGGCCAGAGCATGGGCCGCTTCGGTCATTGTCTGCACAGTTGCGGGTTCGGGGGCTTCAGGGAGGAGGACTTCAAGAAGCCCGATGGCGTCCCCGCGGTTGGTCACTGGGGCCACGATCTGGACCTGTCTGTCGTTCTCCGGGGCTGGGCGGACGGACACCCGCTGGTCGCGCAGTACCTGTTCATAGATGGTGCCGGGCAACTTGATGTGCTCCCGTTCCTCGGCGGCGTCGGCGTTGCTCAGACGCACGACGGCGTTGCCGGTGAAGTCAGTGATCAGGAAGGACACGGATCGCGCGTCCAGGCTCCTCGCCAACGCGAAAGCGACCGCCTCGGCCGACTCAACGGGCATCCTTGCCTCTGCCGCAGCAAGCAGTCCGGCCAGCCCTGCAGAACCCTCGACCATGTCCGGCTCCTTTCAGTGGATCCGCTCAGAGGCCACTCGCGTGCTGTGTGCACCCCCGGGCGGCACCCGTCATGCGACGCAACACAGCGTTATCCCGCCAGACGGGCCAAACCCCCATTACGCCGCCAGCGGCATGTCACACACCGTCCGCCGCACACCGCGGGGTGTCCGATCACGGCATCCCGATCGAGGTCATCGCCCGCGTCGTCGGCCGCAGCGGCACAGCAGTGACCGAACGCGTCTACCGCAAGCAATTCCGCCCGGTCATCAAGGAGGGAGCTGAAGCCATGGAGCACATCTTCAAGTCCGACGAGTCCCCGTCCGCTGACGGCTGAGCGAATGCCTGATTCAGAGCAACATGGCTCCCCTTATGGCTCCCCCTGCCTGATACGCATCAATGCATCTGCCGCTTGACCAGGCCGAACGCCAGGCAGGCAGGGGGGAATCCGGATTGCGCCGGAGGTAATGACGGTCAGGCGCCCGGGACGATCACCGTGACGCCCGTGCCGGACGCGGTCCCGAGCGCCGTCAGGGCGTCCGGTACGGCGTCGAGGCCTATTTCCTTGGTGACCAGGAGGTCGGGCCGCAGGGCGCCGGAGGCGACCATGGCCATCATCTCCGGGTAGGCGTGGGCCGCCATGCCGTGGCTGCCGAGGATCTCCAGCTCGAGGGCGACCACCCGGTCCATGGGCAGTTCGACGCCCGACGGGAGGAGGCCGACCTGCACGTGCCGGCCCTGCCTGCGCAGGCTCTGCACCGAGTTCACGCAGGTCACCGGCGCGCCGAGGGCATCCAGTGAGAGGTGTGCGCCGCCTCCGGTCAGATCACGCAGCGCCGCGCCGACCTCGCCCTCGGCGAGCTCGGAGGCGTCCAGGCAGACCTCCGCGCCGAAGGTACGGGCCAGTTCCAGCGCGCCCGGCGAGACGTCCACGGCGACGACCCGGGCCCCGCAGGCCGCGGCGATCATCACCGCGGAGAGGCCCACTCCGCCGCAGCCGTGCACCGCGACCCACTCCCCCGGCCGTACCCGCCCCTGGCCCGCCACCGCGCGGAAGGCGGTGGCGAAGCGGCAGCCGAGGCTCGCGGCGGTGGTGAACGACATGCTCTCCGGCAGCGCCACCAGGTTGGTGTCCGCGTGACGGAGCGGGACGAACTCGGCGAAGGAGCCCCAGTGCGTGAACCCCGGCTGCTCCTGGCGTTCGCACACCTGCTGGTTGCCGTCGGCGCAGGCGGCGCACCGCCCGCAGGCGCAGATGAACGGCACGGTCACCCGGTCGCCGGGGCTCCAGCGGACGACGTCCGGGCCGACGGAGTGGACCACGCCCGCCAGTTCGTGTCCGGGGACGTGCGGAGTGGCTATGCCCTCGTCGTGGCCCATCCAGCCGTGCCAGTCGCTGCGGCACAGCCCCGTCGCCCCGACCCGGACGACGACGCCGTCGGGCGACGGCCGCGGGTCCGGGACCTCGCGTACTACCGGCCTTCCACCGAACTCGTCGAATACGACTGCGCGCACGTGCCACTCTCCTCGGTTCCTGCGGCCCTGGTCCTGCGGGCCGACATCCAGGCGTACACCAGCACCCCGGCGAAGAGGAACAGCACCCCCTGGTAGACGGCCTCGTAACCGGAGCCGGCGACCAGCCACATGGAGAATCCGAAGGCCGCGGCGGCGAGGACCGCGTCGCGCACGAGGCGCCGCCGGTCCACCCTCTCCGGCCGGCCGGAGAGCAGGTAGTAGATCTGGGCGGCGGTCGCCAGCAGGTAGGGCACGGTGGCGGTGAAGGTGGTGACGAGGACCAGGATCTCGAAGACCCGCTGCGATCCCGCGGTGTAGTTGTAGATGGTCAGCAGCGACGCGAGGACGACGGTGACGAGGACGCCGGCGGTCGGCACACCGCGCCGCTTGGTGGCGAACACCGGGGGGAACAGGCCGTCCTTCGCCGCCGCGTACGGGGTCTGGGCGCTGAGCAGGGTCCAGCCGTTGAGGGCGCCGACCATGGAGACCAGTGCGGCCAGGGCGACGACGGTGCCTCCCCAGCTGCCGCCGAACATGGAGTCGACCGCGTCGCTGAAGGGCGCGGTGGAGCCGACGAGCTCGTCGTGTGCGACGGTGCCGAAGACGGCGAGGGTGCCGAGCAGGTAGATGCCGGCGGCCGCGGCGGTGCCGAGGACGGTGGCCCGGCCGACGTTGCGCGCGGGGTCCTTGACCTCGCCGGCGCTGACCGCGGCGGACTCGACGCCCAGGTAGCTGAAGAGCAGGATGGCGGCGGACGCGGAGACCGCTCCGGCCGCGCTGTGGTCACCGGCCTGGAAGGGGCCGAGGTTGTCGGTGTCGAAGAAGAACAGCCCGCCGACGGCGACGAGCAGCAGCGGCACGAACTTCAGCACGGTGGAGACTAGCTGGACGGCGCCGACGTAGCGGGTGCCGGCCAGGTTGGCGAGCGCGGGCAGCCACTGCAGGACCAGCGCGGCGGCGATGGTGGCCGCCGTGGAGTGCTGGACGGGTATCAGCACGTCGAGGTAGCCCACGGCGGCGACGGCGAGGGCCGCGTTGGAGACCCAGGTGGTGATCCAGTACGACCAGGCGGCGAGGAAGCCGGCGAAGTCGCCGAACGCCTCGCGGGCGTAGACGTACGGGCCGCCGGTCCTGGGGTGCCGCTCCGCGAGCCGGCCGAAGACGAGGGCGAGCGCGATCGCTCCGGCGGTGAGGACCACGAACGCGACCAGGCTGATGGTGCCGAACGGGGCGACGGACGCGGGGAGCAGGAAGATGCCGCCGCCGATGATGTTGCCCATGACCAGGGCCGTGGCGACGGGCAGCCCGAACCTGCGGGCATGCCTGTTCTGTGGTGCTTGGGTGGTCATGGGGTGTGCGGCCTCTTCCGGTGCGCGGCGGTGTCGGGGACCGGGACATGTTCCGGCATGGGAGAGGCTGCGGAGAAATCACCCGTTTTTGTCCGGCACGACTCCCCCGTCAACCGGAATTTCTTCTTCCGTTTCGCTGTCCGGCCGGGAAACCTGCACCGTCCCGATCGGGATCTGCGGGCCTTCCCCCTCCCGCAGCCAGCGGCGCAGCACCCGGTGCACCTGTTCCGCGCCGATCAGGTCGTCCCCTGGAGGGACCGGCGGGGACAGTTCGAACGGCGACAGCAGGAACGCCTGCGACTGCTCCCCGCCGAGCCCTCCGTGCGACCCGATCTGCTCCTCGAAGGCGTGCACGACACCCGTCCTCGGGTCGTGCATCGAGTTGACCATGATGTCCGCGACGTGGGGGAACGAGTCGGTGCGGCGCACTGCGTCGGCCGCGCCGGGCCCGAAACCGGCCAGCGGTCCGGCGTCGTCCTTCAGCGCTTCGACGGGCACCTCCGTGCCGTCCGGGCCGAGCACCACGGAGCCGTACATTTCGCTGCGCACCAGCAGGAAGCCGATGCCCGGATGGTTGGCGAGAGTCGGCAGCAGCGCCGGATGGCGGCGGCGGATCTCCTCCTGGCTCATGCGGTACGGCACGTCGGGGAACGAGATCAGGGCCAGGTTCCCCGAGGCGAGCACGATCGGGTCTGAGCCCGTCGCCGGACGCTCCTCACCGTCCCCGGCCGGCTGCCGGTGCAGCGCGGTCCGCAGCGCGTCGCGCGCCGCGTCGCGGGCCTCCGCACCGCTCTTCGACCGCCCGGCCCGCCGCGGCACCGGCAGCCCGCAGCCGGCCCGCACCAGGTCCTTCAGCGTCAGCCCGTACGCGCCCTCGAAGGTGTCGCCCGGACTCTGGCCGTGGTCGGAGAGCAGCACGATCCGGTAGGCACGCGGCGCGTGCTCCGCGACCTTGGCGATCAGGGCGATGGACCGGTCCAGCCGCTCCAGCACCGCGAAGGCGTCCCCGCTGTGCGGCCCTGAGTGGTGGGCCACCTCGTCGTAGGCGACCAGATCGGCGTAGACGGCCCGGCGTCCGGCGAGCATGTCCCCCATCACGGCGGCGACCACCACATCGCGCTCGACGACGGTGGCGAACGCCCGGATGAAGGGATAGAGACCGCCACGCCCGACCCGGGGCGTGTCGCCGCGGAGCCTGGCCCTCGTCGACTGGCCGATCTCACGGCCGACCTCCGCGACGAAGGACACCGCGGTGCGCACCGCGTTGGCCGGATCGGAGAAGTACGCGAAATAGCCGGCCCGGGAACGGTTCGCCCTGCCGCGCCGGGCCGCCATCGACAGCACCAGGGCGAGCTGGTCCGCGCCACCGCTGAACAGGTTGCCTCGGCTCGCGCCGTCCACTGTCAGCAGCCCGCCGTCGCCGGTGAGCTCGATCGCCCGCCGCTGGAGCTCCCCGGCGCTCGCCGGACGGTTGCTCACCACGATCCGGCGGGTGTCCTTCTCGTACCAGCGGAACGCGGGCACGTCGTGGTTGGAGCCGTGCAGGATGCCGAGCTGACTCGCACCGGTCTGGCTCGACCAGTCGGTGCGCCAGGGCGTGAGCCGGTGTGTGGCGCCCAGCCAGCCGGCCACGGTCGGCATCACACCGCTCTCCGCGGCGCCGCGCAGTACCTCGTAGCCGACGCCGTCGAGCTGGAGGAAGACCGTGCCCGGCGGGCCCGAGCGGTCCTGTGAGGTCCTGCCGCGCCCACGGCGGTGGGCGAGCCGGTACAGCCTTCGCCGGTAGGCGTTGTCGTCGCGGACGGCGAGCGCAGTGGAGGTGGCGGAGGCGACGGCCGACATGACGGCCGCCACCACCACCGCCGTCTCCGGGTTGGCCGTGCCGCGTCCGTCGGGAACGATCCACAGGGCGATCAGCAGCAGCGAGCCGTTGAGGAAGAACACCAGCAGGCCGAGCACCAGGGCGGGTACGAGCAGCAGGGCCCGCACCACCACGGGCCAGACGAGGCCCGTGAGAAGTCCGAACGCGCCCGCACCCGAGGCCGCGGTGACCGCGGTCCGGGTGGCGCTGTCGCCGTCGTCGGAC
Organism: Streptomyces sp. NPDC054847; assembly: GCF_053610925.1. Taxonomy (NCBI): domain Bacteria; kingdom Bacillati; phylum Actinomycetota; class Actinomycetes; order Kitasatosporales; family Streptomycetaceae; genus Streptomyces; species Streptomyces sp. NPDC054847. The sequence continues at coordinate 15,643 of NZ_JBSGZJ010000008.1, forward strand.
TGGAGCCGGAAGTCCGGCAGAAGCCCGGCCAGCGCCAGCATCGTCAGCGTCGAGACCGCCCACACGACGGTCACACGTACGACGGCGCTGCCGGCCCTGCGCCACCGCCCTTCGCCCACGCCCCTTCACCTCATCCTTCGAGCAGGACTCCAGCGTGGCACAGCGCGAAGCCGGGTCCGGCGGGGTGGCCGCACCGGGCCCGGACCGCCCGCGAAGGCCCTAGGCTCGTACGGTACGGGGGTTCTTAAGGAGGAGGCATCGCGTGCCGGTGGAGGTCACCTGGTGGGGTCATGCCACCTGCACGATCGAGGACTCCGGGGTCCGGGTGCTGACCGACCCGCTGTTCGTGCGGCGGCTGGCCCATCTGCGCAGACGCCGCGGCGAACTGCCGCCGCCGCAGGCCGCCGTAGCCGACGCGGTGCTCGTCTCCCATCTGCACTCCGATCATCTGCACCTCGCGTCGCTCGCCCGCCTGGCGCCCGGCACGCGCCTGATCCTGCCGCGCGGCGCGCCGCGTTCGGTGCCGCGGCTCGGCCGGCTCGTCCGCACGGCCGCCCTGCGGGTCACCGAGGTCGGTCCGGGCGACGAGGTACGGGTGGGGGACCTTTTCGTACGGGCCGTGCCGGCGATGCACGACGGCCGCCGGCTGCCGCTCGGGCCGCACCGCTCACCGGCGCTCGGCTTCGTCGTCAGCGGCGAGTCGCACACCTATTTCGCGGGTGACACCGGCCTGTTCGACTCGATGGCGGAAGAGGTCGGCCCCGTGGACGTGGCACTGCTGCCGGTCGGCGGCTGGGGCCCGTTCCTCGGCCACGGTCATCTGGACGCGGGCCGTGCGGCGCAGGCCGCCGCCGTGCTCGCGCCGCGGGCGGCCGTGCCCGTCCACTACGGCACATACTGGCCGATCGGGATGGACGGCATCCGGCCGCACGAGTTCTACGCGCCCGGGGACGAGTTCGCGCGCAAGGCGGCGCTGCTGGCCCCGAAGGTGGCGGTGCACCGGCTCGGACACTGCGAGCGGATCCGGCCGGAGGAGAAGCGGTGAGGACGCAGCTCGCCGAGGCGCTCGGCCAGTTGTCGGAGCTCGTACAGCAACTGCCCCCCGAGTCGACCCAGCAGGCCGTCGGCTATCCGTCGCTTTTCCTGCTGGTGGTGCTCGGCGCGCTGGTCCCGGTCGTGCCGACCGGAGCCGTGGTCTCCTCCGCCGCCGTGGTGGCCTTCCACCAGATGGCACCGCTCGCGCTGCTGTACGTCTTCCTCCTCGCCTCCGCGGCCGCGTTCCTGGGAGACGTCACCCTGTACTGGCTCGGACGGCGCGGGGTCCGCTCGAGGAACGGTTCACGGTGGCTCGCCGCCCTGCGCCGGCGCGTCGCACCCGACCGGCTGGAGCAGGCGCAGCGCAAGCTGGACGAGCACGGCGTGACGGTGCTGGTTCTCTCGCGCCTTGTGCCCGCCGGGCGCATTCCGGTCATGCTGGCGTGTCTGCTGGCCAGAATGCCGCTGCGCCGCTTCGTACGCGGCGACGTCCCGGCCTGCCTGGCGTGGGCCGCGACCTACGGTCTGATCGGCATCGTGGGCGGTTCGCTGTTCGCCGAGCCGTGGCAGGGGGTCGTCGCCGCGGTCGTGCTGACGCTGGTGATCAGCGGGGCGCCTGCCGTCTGGCGCAGACTGCGGACGGCCTACGGCTCCGACAGCCGGCCCGCCTGACCGCCCGCTCCCCGCAGCGCCCTTCCCCGCGGCCGGGGCGGGCTCCGCCACAGCGGCTGACGGCCCTCAACGGAGCCCGTCGAAGACCGATCGCAGATTCTCCAACGCCTGCGCGACATGCGGCAGTTCAAGTGGCTCCGCAGCGGCGAGCGACTCGAGCCGCTGCTCGGCGTTGGCCCCCAGGAAAGGCGCCGTGTCCAGCCTGACGTGCAGTGCGCCCAGTTCGTCGCCGAACCGGTGCCCGCCGGGCACCGGCATGCCGAGGCGCTCGGTCAGATAGTCCTCCAGCTCCATGGAGTCGCTGACGCCCAGTTCCGCGAGGCGGCCGCGCAGCGGGCTCAGGTCGGCGTAGAGGTGCCGGCCCGCCTGCGGGGGCCGGGAGACCGCGCCGGCCTTCACCACCGTGCGGTGCACGGCGGCCGCCGTCCGCGCGTGCAGCGCGACCGCTTCCGCTGCCCGCTCGGTGATCTCCGGGGGCTCGTCGAGCGCGTGCGCCGCGGCGGCGGCGACCGGAGCGGGGACGACGGCGCCGAGCGCGGTGAGGATGTCGAGGGTCCTGGCCCGCCGGGCCGCGCCCCGCTCCCCCTGCGGGAAGCGGGCGACGGAGACCGGCCAGGACGACGGGAGGAGCGCGCCGGCGAGGTCGCTCATGACCGTCACCTGCTCCGCGTACATCTCGGCGGGGCTGACCAGCATCGTCGCGTGCGGCTCGTGCACGGTGTCGCGCCAGGTCTCGTCGCTGATGATGTGCAGACCCTCACCGACCGCCGCCTCGCAGACCTCGCTCAGCATCTCCGGCGGGGTGACGGTGGCGGTGGGATCGTCGGCGACGGACAGCAGGAGCAGCCGGGGCCGGCCGCCTTCCAGCCGCACCCTGCGCACGGTCTCGAGCAGCGCGACCGGGTCCGGCACTCCGCCGCACTCCGCGGGGACCGGCACGTGGTAGGCGGGGCGCCCGAGCAGCCGCACCTGCGGGGTCCACCTGGCAGGGCACGGACGGGGCATCAGTACGTCTCCGCCGTACGCTCCGAGCACCGCGAACAGCAGGGACTGCGCGCCGGGCGCGGCGACGACCTCACCGGGGCGGCTGCGCAGTCCGCGCCGCCACCAATATCCGCAGGCCGCCTCCCGCAGCGTCGGCCCGCCGCCCGGCGGCTCGCCCTCCGCCGCGTCGGCGGCGGCGGCCAGGACGGCACTCAGAGAGGGCAGCACGGGAAGCCCCGCGTCGGGTGCGGGCGGTCCGTAGCGCACGGGGCCGTGGCCCTCCTGGTCGGTCCCCGTCATCCCGTCCACCTCCGCCGCTCGCACCCCGGGGGCGCCTGCCCGCCCACGAGCCCTTTATACGGAGGATCGCCGCCCGGCGCCCCGTAGGAGGGTCCGTACGCCGGTGCGGCGGCGTGGCGCGAGGCGGGACGGTGCCTCGGCGGTGCGACACGGATGGTGGCGGCCCGGCGTGGTGGCGGCGGTCCCGGGGTAATCGCGGAACATGTCGGACGCTCACGCAACTCACGTACCAGGCACACGGTCGCTCGGCGGGCAGCCGCTCCGCGGGCGGATCACGGCGCTCCTCGGCCGATGGGACCGCAGCGTCTTCCATGCCGTGGCCGCACGGGAATGGCCCGGCGCGGAGCCGGTGCTGCCGCGGCTGAGCCGCAGCGCCAACCACGGCATCCTGTGGTTCGGCGCGGCCGCCGGGATCGCCGCTCTGGGCCGTGACACGCGCTCGCGGCGAGCCGCCGTTCGCGGTGTCGCCTCCCTGGCCGTCGCCTCGGCCGTCATCAACACCGTCGGCAAGCGGTCCGTGCGCCGGGCACGGCCGTTGCTCGACGCGGTGCCCGTGATACGGCAGTTGAAGCGTCAGCCGTTCACCACCTCCTTCCCCTCCGGGCACTCCGCGTCCGCCGCCGCCTTCGCGACGGGTGTCGCCCTGGAGTCGAAGGGATGGGGCGCCGCCGTCGCCCCCGTGGCTGCGTCCGTCGCCTTCTCCCGCGTCTACACGGGTGTCCACTTCCCGAGCGACGTCCTGGTCGGCGCGGCGCTGGGCGTGGGCGCGGCGTTCGCGGTGCGCGGCGCGGTCCCGACGAGGTCGCAACTGCCGACCCCCGGCACGCCGCACGCCGACGCTCCGGAGCTGCCCGACGGCGAGGGCCTGATCGTGATCGTCAACCGGGAGTCGGGCTCCGCCGACATGGCGCCGGTCGTGCAGCAGGCACTGCCGCGGGCGGAGGTGGTGGAGTGCGCCCCCGACGAGCTGCGGGCCGAGCTGGAGAAGGCCGCCGGGCGGGGACGCGCGCTGGGCATCCTCGGCGGGGACGGGACGGTCAACAGGGCGGCGGCGGTCGCCGCGGTGCGGGGCCTGCCGCTGGCCGTCTTCCCCGGAGGCACGCTCAACCACTTCGCGTACGACCTGGGAATAGAGTCCGTCGACGACACCTGCCGGGCGCTGGCCGCGGGTGACGCGGTCCGGGTCGACCTGGGCCGGTTCACGCCGGGGCCCGACGGCAGCGCGGAGCCCGGCCACTTCCTCAACACGTTCAGCCTGGGCGTGTACCCGGACCTGGTGAGCGTCAGGGAACGCTGGTCGCCGCGGATCGGCGGCTGGCCCGCCGGTGTCCTGGCGGCCTTGCTGGTGCTGCGCGGCCGGCAGCCGCTGGAGGCGCAGGTCCAGGGCCGCCGGCGCCCGATGTGGCTGCTGTTCGCGGGCAACGGCGTCTACAAGGGCGTCGGCCCGACACCGGGCCACCGGCAGAATCTCGTGGACGGCCTGCTGGACGTCCGCGTGGTGCACGGGGGCCGGGCGCCGGGCTGGCGGCTGCTGGGCGCGGCGCTCGTCGGCAAGCTGCGCCGCTCCCCCGTCCACGCGACACGGCACCTGCGGCGGCTGCACATCGGCGGGCTGGCTCCGGGGACCCTGCTCGCCTACGACGGTGAAGTGGCCCCGGCGCCGCCGGAGTTGATCCTGGACAAGCTCCCGGAGGCACTGACGGTCTACCGTCCGCAGGCCCTGCTGTAGGCGCCTGCGGCAGGGTCCCGCGTCCCGTCGGAGGCGCGGTGCGGTCGCCCGCGGGGGCGGTGCGTTGTCCCGCACGGACGGTGCGTCTTGCCGCGCGGGAGCGCGTCCGGCCCGTGCCCGCGGTACGTCATGCGGCGCCGGCGGCGCCTCCCGCGCGGGCGGTGCGTACGGGCGGCGGTGTCAGAAGCGCAGGACGTACCGTCGTTGCCACGGCGTCTCCACCGCGCCCCGGTGGTAGTGCTCGCGCACATACACGACGGCGTCCTCGGCGGGGACGCCGTCAAGGACGGCGAGGCAGGCGAGGGCGGTGCCCGTGCGGCCACGGCCGCCGCCGCACGCGATCTCGACCCGCTCCGTCGCGGCGCGGGCCCATGCCCGCTCCAGCAGTTGGCGCGCCTGCGCCCGGTCGGCCGGCAGCCGGAAGTCGGGCCAGCGGATCCAGCTCGCCTCCCAGTCGGTCACGGGAGGCCGGCGGCCGAGCAGATAGACCCCGAACTCCGGCCGGGCACCGTCCGGCAGGGGCCTGCGCAGGCCTCTGCCGCGTACGAGCCTGCCGCTGGGCAGGCGCATGATCCCGTCACCGTCGGATGGCCATGTCTCCGTCACCCGGCCAGCCTATCCACTCATGGCGCTGTCCATACTCCAAGACACGGGTCTTGAAATGCGGGACGGAGGCGTAGCGTTGCGGCATCGCCTCAGCAGAAGGAGACACGTCATGCCGCAGGAGACAGCCGTCTACACGCACGGGCACCACGAGTCCGTCATGCGCTCGCACACCTGGCGCACCGCGGCGAACTCGGCCGCGTACCTCCTCGGTGAACTCCGGTCGGGGGCAACGGTGCTGGACGTGGGCTGCGGACCCGGCACCATCACCGCCGACCTCGCGGAGCTGGTCGCGCCGGGCCGGGTCACGGCGGTGGACGCGGCGGAGGGCGTGCTCGAGCAGGCACGGGCGCACGCGGAGCAACGCCGCCTGGACAACGTACGGTTCGCCGTCGCCGACGTCCACGCGCTGGACTTCCCCGACGACTCCTTCGACGTGGTCCACGCCCATCAAGTGCTCCAGCACGTCGGTGACCCGGTGCAGGCGCTGCGCGAGATGCGGCGGGTGTGCCGCCCGGGCGGGATCGTCGCGGCGCGCGACAGCGACTACGACGCGTTCGCCTGGTATCCCCGGCTCCCCGCCCTGGACGAGTGGCTGGACCTCTACCGGCGCGTGGCCCGCGCCAACGGCGGTGAGCCGGACGCCGGCCGCAGACTGCTCTCGTGGGCCCGCGCCGCCGGCTTCACAGACATCACGCCCAGCGCGACGGCATGGTGCTTCGCCACACCTGACGATCGCACATGGTGGAGCGGCCTGTGGGCCGACCGCACGGTCGCGTCGGTGTACGCGGAGCTCGCGGTGGAGGGCGGGCACACCACCCACGAGCACCTGCGGACGATCGCCGACGCGTGGCGCACCTGGGGCGGCCACGACGACGCATGGTTCATGGTTCCGCACGGCGAGGTGCTCTGCCGGGTGTGATCCGGCCGGGCCTTCGTGCCCGTCCGGCCCGATTCCGTCGGGCGGGATCGCCAACTAGGCTCGCCCGTATGGAGATCCTCGGAACCACGCTCCGCATCTGCGTCGACGACCTGGAAGCCTCCGCCGCGTTCTACGAACGCCTCACCGGCGCCCCGCCGCTCCGGTTCGAACGCGGCGGGGTCTCCGTGGCGGCCGTCGGCTGCTTCCTGCTGATGAGCGGCCCGGAGGCGGAACTGGAGATCCTGCGGAAGGTGTCGGCGACGATCGCCGTGAAGGACGTGGACGAGGCGTACTCCACCCTCACCGGCATCGGCGCACGGGTGCTCGCCGGCCCGGTGGAGACGCCCGTCGGCCGCAACCTGATCGCCGTCCATCCCGACGGCTCGGTCTTCGAGTACGTGGACCGCAGGCCGGCTTCCTCATGATGACGGTTTCGAGACCGTGGGCGGCGACCTGGAGGCAGGCTGCGACCAGGACGATGTTCTGGCCAGGACGGGAGACACGGGTCATCGCTGGCTCCGATGCGTCAGGCCAGGTGGCGGGAGGTGCACCGTGGGGAGAGGGAGCGGTGCCGCAGGTGCGGAAGGAGCACAGGCCCCGCGGGCGAAGCGTGCCCGCGGGGCCTGGTCATCGGGCTGGACTTGTCTCTGACGGCGTCATCCGAAGTTGACGTCGCTGCACAGGAAGTACTTCTGGTCCATGTGCGAGGCCTTCCAGACGGTCACCACGACGTGCCGGCCGCTGTAGCCGGACGTGCTGACGTCCGTGACGTAGTGCGGCTGGGAGGGGTAGCGGCCGGTCTTCTTCACCAGCTCGAGGTCGTTCCAGCCGATCAGCTGGTACTCGGGGTTGAAGCCCTGCTTGGTGACGTAGACCTCGAGCCAGTCGGCGCCGTGGCGTGCCTCGTCGTAGAGGTCGACGGTGAAGTCCGAGCCGATGTCGGTGGTGATCCAGGGACCGGGGCGGTCGAGCGGCCGGTAGTTGGTCTCGCCCTGGCCACCGGCGCTGCATATCTGCCCGTCGGGGATGACCTGCTTGTAGTTGTCCCCGGTGTTGTTGGCGTAGACGGCCTTCCATGCTCCGATCGCGTTCGGGTTCTCGTGGTAGGTGCGGTAGCACATGGGGTCCTGCGCCTCGTTCGGCTCGGTGTAGCCCCACCGCTGCAGGCAGCCGTAGTTCCGGGTTTGCGGGGTGATCACTGTTCCGTGTGCGGAGGCCGTCGGCGCCAGCGGAAGCAGGCAGGCCACGCCGGTGGCCAGGACGCCGGCGCTGAGGACGGTGCGACGGGTGGGGCGGGAAGGTGCTCGGTCCATGGTGCTTTTCCTCCAGAGTGATTGGGGGATCGGCGGGCTGGTGTTGCCCGCGTGGTGCACATGACGGCGGTCCGGATCAGTTCTGGTTGTTCGGAACCTCCCTTCGGCTGTGGCGTGGGAAGCGCTGCTCGATGGACCAGCTGCCGGGCCCGAGGGCGGCGATGAGCAGGAACGACCAGCAGAAGAGAACGGCGAGTTCACCGCCGTTTTCCAGGGGGAACAGTCCGTCCGCCTGGTGGTGGACGAAGTAGGCGTAGGCCATGGAGCCGGAGCACACGAGTGCGGCGGGGCGGGCGGCGATGCCGAGCAGGACGAGCGCACCGCCGATCAGCTGGATGAGCGCCGCCCACCAGCCGGGCCACTGTCCTTCCGAGGGCGCCTGGCCGTGGGGCCCGCCGAGGACGTCGAAGAGGGTTGCGGCCCCGTGGCAGACGAACAGCAGGCCGACCACGATGCGGAACAGGCCGAGAGCCTGCGTTGCGTACCTTGCTTCCACAGAGTTGCCCTTTCGTCGGGGTGCGTCAGGGGCGGGCCGGCCGCCGGCCGGGCGGGGCGGCGAGCCCGGGTTCCGTCAGCTGGTGAGAGTCCACTTCTGACTGGCCCAGCTGCTGCAGTCCCACAGGTGCAGGCGGGCGCCATCGGCCGTGCTCTGGCTTTCGATGTCGAGGCAGCGGCCGGACTTGAGGTTCTTCAGGGTGCCACCTGCCTGGAAGGCCCACTTCTGGCTGTCCCAGCCGCCGCAGTCCCACAGGTGGGCCCTGGTCCCGTTCGCGGTGTAACCGCCTTCGACGTCCAGGCACTTGCCGCCGGACTTGAGCTGCTGGCCGTCGAGCGTCCAGGTCATCGAGGGGGTGGTGGCGCAGGACCACTGCTGGATCGCGGTGCCGTTGGCGGTACCGGCGCCGGCGCGGTCGACGCACTTGGATGTCGCGCCGTTGACGATCTTTCCGCCGGTGGCCGGGTCGGGGTTGTTGCCGCCGGGGCCCCAGGCGTTCCAGTTGTCCCAGGTCTCGGCGTCGAAGCCGATCCGGCCGAGCTTGTCGGCGGCCCAGTTGGGGCCGGACTTGTTGATGGCGGTGCCGCCGACGGTGTAGTTCTCCAGCTTCAGACCGCGGCTGTCACGTGTTTCGTTGCCGAGCGTCACCTTCTGCCCGGCGGAGTTGGTGTAGCGCTTGAGGAGGCTGACCTGGGAGCCGGCGTCCAGTTGGTTCCAAGCGTCGATCTTCAGGTTCTTGACGTGGATGTTCTCCGTGCTGGAGAGGGCGAAGACGCGGATGGCGCAGTTCGTCATGCCCTCGACGGTTATGTTGTCGAACGTCATGTTCTTCACCCACGTGCTCGGGTCGGCCTTGGTGGTCGAGCCCATGTCCTCCCAGTGCGAGGAGGAGTTGAGGATGCAGGTGTTGTATTTGACGTCCTTCCAGTACATCCGGTTGTGGATCACGTGCGTGTTGCTCACCCGCACGTTGTCGATGCTGCGCGGGGTCCAGCCCCACTGGATGACGGGCCCGTTCTCGTTCTTCCAGATGACGGTGTTATCGATGCTGACGTCGCTGTGGTACATCTTCAGCACGTCGTCGTTGGCGTTGAAGAACGTGTTCTTCATGGTGCTGCCGCGGTAGAGCTCGATGCCGTCGGTCTGCCAGTACCAGGACCCGACCTGCTTGTAGTTGTCGACCCGCATGCTGAAGGTCTGCTCGTCGCCGTAGACGACGAAGGAGTGGTAGGGCGGCTCGTTGATGGTCACGCCCTGCAGGTCCAGGTGCTGCTGGCGGCCCTGCGCCGATGCGAACTGCAGCATCTTCACGCAACTGGAGTGGCAGTTGGAGGCGCCGCTGAGGTGGTCGTAGTTGTTGTTCGTGTCCGCCTCGTAGACGTACTGCTCACCGGAGAGGACGCCCTGGCCGGTCACCTTGTAGAGGCCCTGGCTGTCGTCGGGGAACCGGATGGCTCCCTTCACGTATGCGCCGGGCGCCAGGTAGACCCACTTGACCTGCTTGGGCAGCAGGGCGTGGTACTTGGAGGTCATGTAGTAGGTGCCGGGCCTGAAGTACAGGATCTCCTCGGTGATCGTGTTCAGGTTGGTGACCTGGCCCTGCTGCGGGTAGTGGATGCTTCCGGAAGCGGCGGTCGGGATCAGCCGGTCCTTCTCCGCGCCGGTCGGGGCCGGCTCCGCGAAGATCATCATGGAGTTGCGGGGCTCGGTGTGGATGGCCCGCCGGCCGCTGCCGCCCTGGTCGGTGAGCTTGCCGGCGTCGTTCGCGGGGCCGGACATGTCGTTGTAGGCCGTGTACAGCTGCGGATCGAACTCCACGGAGAACCGGTAGCCCTTGGCGTCGTAGGGCACCTTGACGCGCACGGTCTTGCTGTCGACCAGTTCCTTGACGAAATCCAGGCTGCTGGGCTTGATCTTGACCTGGTCGGCCGAGGAGATCGTCTGTCCGGAGCGCAGGGTGACGTCGACCCACACGTCGGTCGTGTACTGGAAGGACGACCAGCTCATGGTGAGGTTCGCGCCCGAGGAGAACTCGGCGCCGTCCTCTTTGGTGTAGCCGATCTTGCCCTTGCCGCTGCGCGGGATGCTCATGTAGGCGTACGAGTCGTACTTCGTCCCCGGCTCGGCAGCGGTGGCGACCTTCACGTCGTAGAACGAGGAGCGCCTGACCTTGTCGTTCGCCACCGGGCTGGTGGTGTTGAACTCCTGGTTGTCGTGCCACCAGGTCTGCAGTTGTGCGCTGTCGGCGGTGGTCGCGGCGCCTGCGGTACGGGGAGCGGCGGCCTTCGGAGCCTTGGCCGGCTCTGGTCCGGGCGACGCCGCGGCGGGTGCGACGACGCCGGCGAGCGACAGCGCGAGTCCGACGGCGACAGCCGCCAGCCTGGCCAGTCGTTGCGGTCTTGCTGCGGGCATTGAGGAGCCTCTCCTTCGTCACAGGGGCGTGGCCCGGCGGCATGCGGCCGGGGGCAGTCGTGCCGGTCGGCCGGCCCTTGCGGCTGCGCGCTCCGGCAGGCGTGTGCAGTGCCTGGAGGAGCAGGACGCAGAGGCACGGGGCTGCTGAGACCCGGGACACGTGGGTGGAGGACGGCCGGGCCGTGCCGCATGCCGTGAACGACGATGCGGTGCGTGGTCCGATCGCCGCATAACGTCGCGCCATTTCTTCGCGGTGTCAATGAAATGCACGAGATTCACTGTCCGGGGGACACCTACGGGAGCCGCAACACCTCACCAATGAGGGCGAAGCGGACGTGCACGGTCCCGGAGTGGCGTGCGTCACGGTTGCGTAACGCCCGGTTTTCTTTCTTGACGCACAAAAAACGTCGGGGCCACACTCCTGTCACACGCAGTCGTCCGGCCCCCGGGGCGGACCCACCGCGGCAGCCGTGGCGACCCCCGAACCATTCCTCTCGATCCACCTGTGGAGGCATCGCGCAATGACCCCGTCCAAGATCCGTTTCTCGGAGCTGGTCAGTGAGCAGACCCGTGCGGAGATCTTCGCGACGGTCCTGACCGCGGGGCCCATTTCGCGGACCCAGCTCGCCCAGCGCCTGGGCCTGGTGCCCTCCTCGGTGACCCGGATGCTGCCCCCGCTGCTCGAGCACGACTACCTGCGCGAGAGCGACTCAGCACCCCAAGGTCGGGGCCGGCCGCAGAAGATGCTGCACGTCAACGCGGACAAGCACCTCGTCGTCGGCATGAAGATCGGCCCGGCCCTGGTGTCCGGGGTGATCACCGACATGGCCGCACGCGTCCTCGCCCGCGCCGAGGAGCACATCGCCGACCGCACACCCGAAACGGCCCTGTCCGCCGCGGCTTCCCTGACCGGCCGGCTTCTCTCCGAGGTATCCGGAGCGGCGGACAGGGTTCTCGGCCTGGGGGTGGGGGTCAGCGGCCACGTCGACTCCACCTCGGGCGTCTGCCGGTACTCGGCGCTGCTCGACTGGAACAAGGTCGACGTCGCCCGGCCTCTGCGTGAGGCCACCGGCCTGCCGGTCGTGGTCAACAACGACGTCAACACACTGGTCGTCGCCGAACGCTGGTTCGGCGAAGGCCGCGACATGGACTCGTTCGCCGTGGTCACAGTCGGCCCCGGTATCGGGTGCGGCCTCTTCCTCGACGGCACGCTCTTCTCCGGCACCTCCGGAATCGCCGGCGAGCTCGGCCACATGCCGCTGGACCCAGCAGGCCCCATGTGCAGCTGCGGCCGCCGCGGATGCCTGGAAGCCCTGGCCGGCGACAGGGCCGTGCTGAGGCACCTGCAGGACGGCGGAGTCGACTGCACCTCCATCGCGCACGCCATCGACCTCGCCCGTTCGCCGGGCACCTCCGGCCACACAGTTGCCGGCTCCGCCTTCACCGAAGCCGGCACCGCTCTGGGACGAGGCCTGGCCGGACTGTGCAACCTGCTCAACCTGCAGAAGATCATCATCGCCGGTGAAGGAGCGGTCGCCCACGACCTCTTCGGCCCGGCCATGACCGCAGCCCTGGACGCCCACGCATTCTCCACCGCGGCCCGCGACTGCCAGATCCACGTGGACCCGGTCCGGCACGACCTGTGGGCCAGGGGCGCAGCCTGCCTGGTCATCAGTGACGCGGTCGGAGCGGCGATCTGACCGTCGCCGGTGACATCACCCACACGCACCCGAAGACAGACGATGAGGTTCTGACGTGCCCGTGAACGAAGCCAGTCCCGCAGACGCCTGGTGGAGCGAGGCGGTGGTCTACCAGATCTATCCGCGCAGCTTCGCCGACTCGGACGCGGACGGCATCGGCGATCTGCAAGGCATCATCGAGCGCCTCGACTACCTCTCCGAGCTCGGTGTCGACGTGCTGTGGCTCTCGCCCGTCTATCCGTCGCCGCACGACGACAACGGCTACGACATCAGCGACTACCAGGACATCGACCCGCTGTTCGGAACCCTGGCCGACTTCGACCGCCTCCTCGAGGCCGTCCACGAGCGCGGCATGAAGCTCGTCATGGACCTGGTCGTCAACCACACCTCCGACGAACACCCGTGGTTCACGGCCTCCCGTGAGGACGGCCCTCACGGCGACAAGCGCGACTGGTACATCTGGCGGCCCGCCCGCGACGGCATGGAACCGGGCACACCGGGCGCGGAACCCAACAACTGGGGCTCCTTCTTCTCGGGCCCCGCCTGGACCTACGACGAGACGAGCGGCGAGTACTACCTGCACCTTTTCTCCCGTAAGCAGCCCGACCTCAACTGGGAGAACCCGGTCGTCCGCCGGGCGGTGCACACCATGATGCGCTGGTGGCTCGACCGGGGTGTCGACGGCTTCCGGATGGACGTCATCAACCTCATCTCCAAGGCACCCGGGCTCCCGGACGGGATCGTGCACGAGGGGGACCGCTACGGGGACGGCAGCCCCCACTACATCTGCGGTCCCCGGATCCACGAGTTCCTCGCCGAGATGCACCGCGAGGTCTTCGAGGGCCACCCGCGCAGGCTGCTGACCGTCGGCGAGATGCCCGGCGTCACGGTGGAGGAGGCCAGACTCTTCACCGACCCCGCCCGCCGCGAGGTCGACATGGTCTTCCAGTTCGAGCACGTCGGCCTCGACCAGGGCCCCGGAGGGAAGTTCGACGTCCGGCCCCTGAAACTGACCGACCTCAAAGCCAGCCTCGGACGGTGGCAGACCGGCCTCGGCGACACCGGCTGGAACAGCCTGTACTGGAACAACCACGACCAGCCGCGTGTCGTCTCACGCTTCGGCGACGACGGCCCCGCCTACCGCGACCGCTCCGCCAAGCTGCTGGCCACCGTCCTCCACCTGCACCGCGGCACGCCCTACGTCTACCAGGGCGAGGAACTCGGCATGGCCAACGCGCCCTTCGCCTCGATCGACGACTTCCGCGACATCGAGTCCCTCAACCACCACCGCGAGCAGACCGCCCTCGGCGCCGACGAGAACAGCGTCCTCGCCGGCCTGCGCCACCGCAGCCGCGACAACGCCCGCACCCCGATGCAGTGGGACACCACCCAGCACGCCGGCTTCACCACCGGCACACCGTGGATCGCGGTCAACCCCGACCACCGCACCGTCAACGCCAAGGCCCAACTCGCCGACCCGGACTCCGTCTTCCACTACTACCGCCGCCTCATCGCCCTGCGGCACACCGAACCCGCCCTCACCCACGGCGACTTCCACATGCTCCACCCGGACCACGAACAGTTCTACGCCTTCACCCGCCACGACGCCGCATCCGGCACCGAACTGCTCGTCCTCGCCAACTTCGGCGCAACCGGCCTCACCGTCGACCTGCCCGAAGGCTGGGAACACAGCGAGACGCTCATCGCCAACGTCCCCGCGACCACACCTCTCGCCGCCCGGCACACCCTGCGGCCCTGGGAAGCCCGCGTCCACCGCCGCAACGCCTGACACCCCCCACCGTCCTGCCGAAAGAGCCCCGAAGCCCCACCGTCTATCCCCCCGCACCGCCCTACCCGTGCAGACCCAAGGAAATCTCATGACGAACATGCGCCTCCGTGCCACCCGCCGCACCACACGCCGAGCGCTGCTCGCCGTGTCCGCCCTGGCACTCGTGGCACCGCTCGCCGCATGCGGCGGCGGATCCGACACAGCAGAGGGAGACGGCAAGACCCTGCGCCTGTGGCACTACGAGCAGGAGGACGGCGCCCTCAGCAGGGCCTGGGACGCGGCCATCGCAGAGTTCAAGAAGACCCACCCCGACGTGAAGGTCGTCTTCGAACGAAAGACCTTCGAGCAGATCCAGCAGAACGCAGGCATGATCCTCAACTCCGACAAGGCGCCCGACGTCATGGAGTACAACAAGGGCAACGCCACCACCGGCCTGCTCGCCAAGCAGGGCCTGCTCACCGATCTGACCGCCACCGCGAAGGAACGCGGCTGGGACAAGAAGATCAGCGAGAGCGCCTCCGTCACCGCCCGCTACGACGCCAAGGGCGAGATGGGCGGCGACAAGTGGTACGGCATACCCAACTACGGCGAGTTCGTCCTCACCTACTACAACGACGATCTGTTCAAGAAGCACAACGTCGCCAAGCCCACCGACCTCAAGAGCTTCGAAGCCGCCCTCGCCAAGTTCAAGGCCGCCGGAATCACCCCGCTCGCCAACGCCGGCAACGATCACCCCGCCGGCCACTGGCTCTACCTGCTCGCCGTGTCCAAGGCCGACAACACCTGGGTCGACAACTACCAGCTCTACAAGGGCAAGGTGGACTTCCACGGCCCCGAGTGGACCTACGCCGTCAATACGTACAAGGACTGGCTCGACAAGGGCTACTTCGAGCAGAAGGACGTCGGCCTCAAGGGCTCCGACATGACCGAACAGTTCGTGTCCCAGAAGCGGCCCATCATGGTCGGCGGCAACTGGTGGTTCGGCAGCCTGACCAACGACATCACCGACTTCAAGTGGTCCACCGGCCCCTACCCGGGCAGCGAGAAGACCCTCGGCTCCGGCGGCAACAACTGGGTCGTCCCCACCAAGGCGAAGAACAAGAAGCTCGCCGAGGACTTCATCGACATCACCATGTCCGAGAAGATCCAGAAGCTCATCGGCGAGGAGGGCAACATCCCCCTGGCGGCCAAGGCCGACACCATCACCAACCCGCGCTCCCGTGAACTGATCCAGGCCTTCGCCACCTACCAGGACGGCAGCGGACTCGCGTTCTACCCCGACTGGCCCGTCGCCGGCTATTACGACACCTGGCTGGGCGCCACCCAGAACCTCATGAACGGCGGCAAGCCCCACTCCGTTCTCGACGAGCTGGCAGCCCCCTACGAGAAGTACGCGGCGACCCGATCCTGAGGCTCGACCGGCCCTCGCCACGCCGGTCCCTCACCCTTCCTCCGGGGAACGGCGGCCCGCCCGCACCGGGCCGCCGTCCCGCCCACCTAGGAGCAACAGTGAAAGCCACACGTCACCCGCGGGCCACAGGCTACGCAGTCTTCCTCGCACCCGGCCTGCTCCTGAGCCTGCTCTTCCTCGTCGTCCCGCTGGTGATGACCTTCTACTACAGCCTCACCGAATGGCAGGGCATCGGCGACCCCGTCTTCACCGGCCTGGACAACTACGTTCGCCTCTTCCAAGACGCCGACTTCTGGGCCTCGTTCCGCAACATCGCCGTCGTCATCATCGGCATCGCGGTCGTCCCCACACTCCTCGGCCTCTTCCTCGCCGCCCTGATGTTCGACTACATCGGCAAGAAGCACGGCGACGGCATCGTCAGCGTCTTCCGATCCGGCCTCTACCTGCCCCAGGTCATCCCCGTCGCCGTCACCGGCCTCATGTGGGGCTGGATCCTCGCCCCCGAAGGTGCCGTCAACAGCATCCTCGAGACCGTCGGCCTCTCCTCCCTCGCCGAGAACTGGCTCGGCGACCCCGACCTCGCCCTGTGGATCGTCCTCGCCGTCCTTGTCTGGATGCAGCTCGGCTATCCCCTGGTGCTGTTCCTCTCCGGCCTCCAGCGCATCGATCCCGAACTCTACGAAGCAGCCGCCCTCGACGGCGCCACGTGGTGGCAGCGCTTCACCCGCATCACCGTGCCGATCCTCCGTCCCGAGGTCTACGTCGTCCTGGTCACCACCACCATCGCCGGCCTGAAGGTCTTCGCACAGATCTTCGTCCTCACCGGAGGAGGACCCGGCAACTCCACCCTGGTCCCCGCCTACTTCGCCTACCAGAACTTCTTCGAACGCGCCGACGTCGGTTACGGATCAGCCATCTCCAGCACCATCACCCTGCTCGTGCTGATCATCGCGGCAACGATGCTCACCCGCCAGGCCCGCGAGGACGGATGACCATGACCATGACCACCGAACGCACGGCCGAGCACGGCGCCCACCCGCCGATACACCCGGCCGCCCCAGCCACTCGCTCCAGCAAGAGGCCACGCAAGCGCAGCGCCGGCTCCTACGCCGTCACCGCCGCAGTCGGCGTCTTCGTCCTGGCCTTCCTCTCCCCGTTCGTCATCATCCTGCTCAACTCGTTCAAGACCAGCGCGGACTACCGGACCAACGGATCACTCTCCTGGCCCGTCCAGTGGAACTGGGAGATCATCAGCGACGTCTGGGAACGCGTCGACTTCAGCCAGAAGCTGGTCAACAGCATCCAGATCAGCCTCGGCGTCGTCCTCATCGCCGTCCTGTTCGCCCTTTTCAACGCCTACGCCATCGGCATCGGACGAGTGCGCTGGCGCACCGCGTTCCTCGTCTTCTTCCTCGGCTCCAACGTCCTGCCGCAAGAAGGCCTGGTCTACCCCATCTACTACCTCTTCAAAGAGATGGGCCTCTACGACGGCAAGCTCGGCTACACCATCCTCGTCGGCATCACCTACAGCGCCTTCGGCACCTACCTGCTCTCCTCCGTCTTCAGCAGCTTCCCCCGCGAACTGATCGAAGCCGCCTCCATGGACGGAGCCGGCCGGTGGACCATCCTGTGGCGCATCGTCCTCCCCATGAGCTGGCCCACCCTCTCGGTGATGTGCGTCTTCTTCTTCGTCTGGAGCTGGAACGAGTTCCTCTACCCCCTCGTCCTGCTCATCTCCAACGACAACCAGACCGTCCCGCTCGGACTGTCGGTCATGCAGGGGCAGTACACCAGCGACCCCACCGCCATGAGCGCCGCAGCCCTTCTCGGCATCATCCCCATGGTCGTCTTCTTCCTCATCTTCCAACGTTCCCTGACCCGCGGCCTGACAGCCGGCGCCGTCAAGTAGCCACCGCACCACCCCGGGTCCGGCCAACGCCCGCCCCGCAGCCGGACCCGGGGTCCACATATCGCGCCCGCCTACCGACAGCGCAGCACCTCGAGCCGTCGTCACCTTGCATCCCCACCCGTCGTGCGGTCCTGTTGTCGGCTTCTGCCGGGAGCGCGCCGGGAGAGCGGCAAGGAGAAGCGCGGACAGGCCGCACCGCATCAGACCTTTGGCCCTTCCCCCGGGGAACCGCGCCGCCGGTCAAGCCACCGTCTTGTCCTGCTGCCGGCGCACCATCTCGGTGATCCAGGTCGGCGCGAACGGAGACGTGCAGCCTGGGGAAGTCGGGTAGTCCTTGAGGACCTCCAGGCGCTCCCCGATGCCGATCGCGCGGGCGCGGTGCTCGGCGTGCTCGATCCCGATCTGGGCCAGGCAGTGGTTCATCGCCCATTGCAGGCGGTCCGGGGCGTCCTTCATCTCCGCCTCGATGACGTCGAGCAGTCCCTCGAGGTCGAGACCGTCGGGCTTCTTCGCCACACGTTCGGTGGTCAGCGCCCAGCCGGCACTCGCGACCACCGGGTCGGGATCGGCGGACCATGCCCGGCGCAGGTCTTCGGAGTGCGGGCTCTTCTTCACCACGTAGTTCACGAGCCAGTCGTGCACCTTGGGCGTGCGCGCCTGGCGCACCATGGCGTCCAGTTCGTCACGCTCGAACGCCTTCGGGCGGCAGATCAGGATCGCCAGCAGTCTCGCCGCGCTGTCGTCCGTCTCCCAGAGCCGGCACGCGAGTTCCTGCTGCGTCTTGAGCCGCTTCGCGAGCGCGCGCAGCTTGCCGAGATTCACACCGTGATCGTCACCGTGTCTCTCGTTCACCTCGCGTGCCTTCGGGTCCTCGAGCTCGGCAAGCTCGGCCATGACCTCGGCCGCCGTCGTCTCGGCCACCTCGGCCCTCCTGTCCGTCGTGTGCGGGAATTCAGCCTACGCGGAGGTCGGCCTCCGGACCGGACATGCCGGTTCGGCGGCGGCCAGGGACACGACATCGCGCGTCCTCGGCCCCCACCAGGGAGGGCACTCTCACGGCGACCGATCCGCCGGGACGCGGCGAAGCCTCAGGTGTTCTGGATGCGGCGGGCCGCCGCCACCAGGTCGGCGGGCAGCGCGGGGCCGGCGCACGCGACATCAATCAGCAGGTCCCGGTACGAGTCGTTCGGCAGGTTCGGCACCAGTTCGACGAGTTCACTCAGGTCCGCCGGGGAGCCGGTGAGCCGAGACCGGTAGGCCGCCCCGGCCGCGCGGAGTGTGAGGTCGGCCGGCTCGTGCTTCATTCCCTCGGCGACCAGGCGGACGGCGGAGGCGAAGTCGCCCTGCTCGGCGCGCACGTCGGCCAGGTCGAGGAAGAGCGACCAGTTGGCCGGGTCCAGCGTGAGCGCGCGCTCGAACGCCGCGGCGGTCTGCTCGAAATCGCCCAACTTGCGCCATGTGCCCGCCCGCACGACCTCCGTCAGCATGAGCCGCTCAACGGCGTCCGCCCGGTCGCAGAGGGCGAACGACGCGTCGGTGAGACCGCACGCCCGCAGCAGGATCGCCATCTTGGCCAACGCCTCCGGCAGCGGCCGGCGGGCGACGACCGCGTCGATGGCGTCGAACCAGGGCCGGAACCGTTCCCGCATGCTTTCGGAGTCCAGACCATGGCCGTAGTCCATCGTCCGCATCGCGGCCTCGGCCAGCGCGTCGGCACTTACCGCGCCGAGGAATCGCTCGTCGCCGAACCAGGGGGCTTTCGCCCAGGCGATGCCGGGCCGCACACCCGTGACCGAGCCGATCGACAGCGCCGCGTCGTCCATGTCGCCCTCGAGGAAGCTGATGTACGACCGCGCCAGTACCGTCCTCAACGAGTCACCGTTCCGCACGACCTCGGCCAGCTCCGACCGCTTGTCCTTCCACAATTCGGCAAGGACCGCATAGGGCTCCGGGTCCTCGGGCGCGGAGGCGATGGCGCCCGCCAGATGATCCACCGCTGCCGCCGGACTGCCCCCGCAGTGCGCCAACACCCGCGCGAGACCGACACCAGCTGCTACCGCCCGATTCGACATCGTCCGAGGATAGTCCTGACCCGATCACGTCAGGCCCGTCGGTCATGTCTCGCTGGACACGATGCCCGTCGGCCACGGCACGCTCACGGCTGAAGGCGGCTGCCTGCGTCTCCGACGGATCGGTCCCGGGTCGTCATCTCCCGGGTGATCGCCCAGCGCTCGTGGTCGCGCCAGGCGCCGTCGATGTACAGGAAGTCGGGCGAGTAGCCCTCGAGCCTGAAGCCGACCGACCGTACGAGTCCCAGCGAAGCCGTGTTTCCGGGCTGGATGTTGGCCTCCAGGCGGTGCAGCCCCAGGCCGCCCCGCGCGAAGGCGTGCTCGACCAGGAGCCGCAGCCCCTCCCCCATCAGACCGCGGCCCACGGCGTGCGCGAAGGCCCCGTAACCCACGGCGCCACTCAGGAACGCGCCGTGGACGATGTTGTTGATGTTGATGTATCCGGCGATCCTGCCGGCCGGGCGCTCACACACCAGGAAGCCCGCACGGGCCGGGTCCTCGATGAGCCGCCGCGCGTACCCGGCGTAGTCGTCGGCTGTGAGCGGCGGGAAGAGCCACGGCCGGTGGTGGTCCTTGCTCCGCCGCGCGGCCGCGGTGAATTCCGCGGCGTCCTCGTACGTGAGGTGGCGCAGGGCGACGCGTGTGCCGGTGGCGACGTACGGGTCGCCTGTGGAAGACCGGGGCTCGGACTCGGACATGGCGTCAGCTTGTCATGCGGCCCGTCTCCGAGGCCGCTCCGTTACCAGGGCGCCCGTCCCCCGCGCCGCATCGGTGAGAGACTTGTCAGACAGGGTGTGCGCCCCTCGGCGGGATCGCAGAGGAGGCCCGCACCACGTGGTGAGCCCAGGGAAGGACCGGTCCAGTGGCAGTGAGCAGGCAGCAGCGCAGACCCGTCGTCGTCCTGTACGAGCGGATCGCGGACGCCATCCGCGAGGGCGTCTACCCGCCCGGGTCCACCCTCCCCTCGGAGCCCCGGCTCGCCGGCGAGCTCGGCGTCAGCCGCCCCGCCCTGCGTGAGGCGCTGCTGCTGCTCCAGGAGGACGGCCTGCTGTCCGTGCGCCGAGGGGTCGGCCGTACGGTCAACGCCCATCCGCCCCGGCGCGGTTACGAGCACCTCCAGCCGCTGGAGCTGCTGCTCTCCGGCGCCGGAACGCCGCTGCGGGTGCGGCCGCTGCTTCGGACCACGGAGGAACCGACCGATTTCACCACCCAGCATCTGCTCGCGCCCGCCGGGTCCGAGCTGCGCTTCTGGGAGTCCCTGCTGGACGGCGACGGCGCTACGGGGGTGCTGAGCCACGAGTGGGCCGCGCCGGAGGAGACGCTGGAGGCGGCGCATCCCGCGTTCGCGGCGGCGCTGCGGGAGGCGGGGCCCGCGGTCTCGATGCTCGCCGCGCTGACCGGGGCGTCCCGCGGGATCGCCCTCACCGCGCACAGCGGCGTGACCGCGACGCTTCTCGGCACCCGCCGCGGCCGACAGCTCGACCGGGCGGCGGACACGCCGGCGGTCCTGGTGACGCAGGTGGTGCGGGTGGGGGAGGTACCGGTACTGGCGGCGAAGCATGTGCTGGCGACGGGGGCGGGGGCGCTGCCGGTACGCCAGTCGAACTGAGCGGGGGGGCCGACCCGTCCCCGTGCCGTACACTCCCCGGATGCACTTGTCTGACATCTTGCGCGCACCCAAGGCCGTCCTCCATGACCACCTCGACGGCGGGCTGCGGCCCGGGACGATCATCGAGCTGGCTCGCGACTGCGGCTATCAGGGGCTGCCGACCGAGGATCCGGCCGCTCTCGCGGTCTGGTTCCGGGACGCCGCCGACTCGGGGTCGCTGGAGCGTTACCTGGAGACCTTCGCCCACACCTGCGCGGTGATGCAGACCCGCGAGGCGCTGGAGCGTGTCGCCGCCGAGTGCGCCGAGGACCTGGCCGCGGACGGTGTCGTGTACGCAGAGGTGCGGTACGCGCCCGAGCAGCACCAGGAGCGGGGGCTCGGGCTCGACGAGGTCGTGGACGCGGTCAACGCGGGGCTGCGGGAGGGTGAGCGGCGCAGCGGCGGGAGGATCACCGTGCGTGCGCTGCTCACCGGTATGCGGCACACCGACCGTTCCCTGGAGATCGCCGAGTTGACGGTCGCGCACCGCGACCGCGGTGTCGCCGGGTTCGACATAGCGGGCGGTGAGGTCGGCAATCCGCCGGCCCGCCACCTCGCCGCCTTCCAGCACCTGCGCCGCCACAACTGCCACTTCACGATCCACGCCGGCGAGGCGGTCGGCGCGGAGTCGATCCATGAGGCCGTGCAGGTGTGCGGCGCGGAGCGGATCGGACACGGTGTCCGGATCACGGACGACATCCAGGTCCACGACGACGGCACGGCCACGCTCGGCCGACTCGCCTCGTACGTGCGCGACAACCGCATCGCTCTGGAGGTCTGCCCGACGTCCAACCTCCAGACGGGCGCGGCGAAGTCCTACGACACGCACCCCATCGACCTGCTGCGCCGCCTCGGCTTCCGCGTCACCCTGAACACCGACAACCGTCTCGTCTCGGGCACCACCATGAGCGAGGAGTTCCGGCACATGGTGGACGCCTTCGGCTACGGGCCCGAGGTGTTCGAGGAGTTCACCGTCGCGGCGGTGGAGTCGGCGTTCCTGCCGCTGCCGGAGCGGCAGCGGCTGATCGACGAGGTGATCCGGCCCGGGTACGCGGCCCTCGGAGCGTAGTCAGGACAGGGATCCCCGGACGACGGGGAGTTCGAGCACTCCGGTGTCGCCGGGCGCGCTGACGACCGTGACGGGTTTGACGCCGCGGTTGCCGAAGTACGCCGTGTCGCTCGCCGCGATGACGAACTCCAGCCGGTGCCCGGTTTCGTAGCGGTGCACGACGGCCGGCAGCTCCACCGTGAACGCCTTGGTCACGTCCGGTACCCGGACCGGCGCGACCAGGCGGTTCACCAGGGTCTTGGTGCCGTTCGGCGCGATGTCGTACACCTTGGCGAACAGCACCAGCTTGTCGGCCGCGTCCCCGGAGTGCTGGACGCGTTCCGTCCGGGGTGAGACCACCTTGAGCCGGGCCCGGGGCGCGCCGACCACGTCGACGGGCGATGTCAGCGGCTCGCTCCGCCAGCCCAGGTGGGTGCCCTTCATGTCGTACGGCCGGATGTCGGGCGCACCGATGACGCCGGCGAGCGAGGATTCCGAGTGGCTGGTCGGGACGAGCAGGTTGGTGTAGGTGCGGCTGCCGCGTGCGACCTTGGCGCGGGCGTCGACGAGTTTGCCGTCGCCGGACAGGTAGAGCTTCTGGGAGAGGGAGGGCACGGCGGCCGCCTCGCCGTAGCCGCTTTGCCAGTCGCGGTAGTAGGCGAAGTCGGGGCCGGTGTCCACGGCGGTGTTCTTGTGCAGGTACCGGTCGAACCAGGCGAGGATCCGCCGGCCCACGTAACTCGCCTCGAGGTTGCCCTCGCCGAGGTTGAGCTCTCCGGACGCGGGGTCGGTCATGCCGCCGCTGTGTCCCCACGACTGCCAGATCATCTTGGTCTCGGTGCCTTCGGCCTTCAGCGTCCGGTAGCTGTTCTGTGCCTCGTTGAGGGTGAACAGACTGTCGGCCTGCCCCTGGACCAGCAGCGTGGGCGCTTCGACGCGCGGCAGATAGGAGACGGGCGAGACGCTGCGGGCGAATGTCCGCATCGCGTCGACCCGGTCGGCGGGATAGCGGCCGGAGTTGAGCAGGCGCAGCGTGTCGCAGGCCTTGGCGACGAAGTGCAGGCACTGGAACGAACCGAAGCGTGAGGGGTCCAGGTTCGGGTTCGTCAGCGGCTGCCCCTCCCCGATCAGCCAGAAGCCGTCGGCCCACTGCCATTTGAAGGCACCCGGCACGGTCGTCGCGACCGCGTTGTTGGGGTCGAGTGAGTGGTTGAGGTCGTTCCAGGTGATCATCGGGACGAGGGCGTCGACCCGGTGGTCCACGGCGGCGGTGGCCAGCTGGATCGCCCCGCCGTACGAGCCGCCGATCATGCCGACGCGCGGGTCGCCGTGACCGTCCCTGGTCACGAAGTCGGCCGTCGTGCCGTCGTCGGCGGCGCGCTTCCCGGCGAGGAAGTCGATGAGCCGTGAGGCGGATCTGCCGTCGATGTCCGGGTCGTCGAGGGAGATCAGGCAGCCGGAAGCGCCGAAACCCAGACCGGAGTAGGCCAGTGCGACATAGCCGCGGGCCGCGAACGCCCGGGCCGTGGCGTCCGTCGAGCCGTCGGCCTTGCTGCCGCCGAAGCCGTTGGTGGTGAGGACGGCGGGAGCGGTGCGGTGCCGGTCGAGGCCGGCGGGGCGGTAGAGGTCGGCGTCGATCACGCAGGTCCTGCGGCCTGCCTGGACGGTGAACTTCAGCGCGGTGACGCTGTAGGCGGACTGCGGCGTCTGGTCGGCCGTGGCGGTGGAGGCGGCCGTGAGCGGTGCGAGGAACGCCGCTCCCGCGGCCAGGGCGAGGGCCTTGCGGCTTCGGGGCAGGGCACGGGACACGAGGACCTCCGCATCGAGGACGTCACAACAGGGGCCGCCGTGTCCGAGGTCGACATGACCCAACTCGCCATACCGACCGGTAAGTAGGCGGCCGACGCCCATGCTGCGGGACATGTCAGATGCACGTCAACGCTCGTGCGTGAGGTTGTCGACAGATGTTCAGCAGGGACCGGACCAGCGGCGGATCAGATCAGCGCCGGCACGTCCAGCGTCAGCGTCCCCGCGTCCGCGTCCAGCACCGCCGGGACACCGAGCGGCATCGTGAGGTTCGTGGGGCCGTGGCCGAAGCCGAACTCCTCGACGACCGGGACGCCCAGCCCGCCGAGCCGGTCGGCGAGGACCGCGCGGATCTGCTCGTAGGGGCCGCACTGCGCCCAGGAGCCGAGGACGACGCCCGCGACACCGTCGAGCCACCCGGCACGCAGCAGCTGCGTAAGGATCCGGTCGAGGCGGTAGTTCTCCTCCTCCACGTCCTCGATCAGCAGCAGCCCGCCCCGTGCGGACGGCCGGGCACAGGAGGTGGCCAGGTCCGCGGCGATCAGCGAGACGCAACCGCCGAGGGTGACCCCGCGGGCGCGGCCGGACACCATGGGGCGGACCTCCCCGACGCCATGGAGCCGCTGAACGGTCTCCGGCTCGAAGAGCGTGGCGCGCAGCGAGTCCTGGGTGCGGGCGTCCTTGAGGAAGACCTCCGTGCCGGACATCGGCCCGTGCAGGGTGGCAAGTCCCATCCGCACCGCGAACGCCTCGTGGAGCGCGGTGATGTCGCTGTAGCCGACGAAGACCTTGGGTCCGGCGGCGCGCATCGCGTCCCAGTCGGCGAGGTCCACCATCCGCTGGACGCCGTACCCGCCCCGTGCGCAGATCACGGCGGAGACCGACGGGTCGCACCACGCCCGGGTGAGGTCGCGGGCACGGGCCTCGTCCGAGCCCGCGAGATACCCCAGCTCCGGGTGCGTCTCGCGGACGTGCGGCATGACGACGGGGTCGAGGTCCCAGCCGCGCAGGATGTCCAGACCGGCGTCGAGGCGCTCTTCCGGGACGGGACCGCTGGGCGCGACGACGGCGACCCGGTCCCCGGCCCGCAGACGCTTGGGACGTGCGAGCGGCTCCAGGTTCATTTCCTCAGCTCCAGCAGGGGGACGTCGGGACGGGACACGCCGAAGGCCTGGGCGTACAGCGACAGTTCGGCCTCGAGCGCCCGGACCAGAGTGTCGGTCCTGCGGAATCCGTGGCCCTCGCCCTCGAAGGCGATGTACGCGTGCGGGATCCGGCGCCCCGCGATCTGCTCCAGGAACCGTTCGCACTGCACCGGCGGGCAGATCACGTCGTCCAGGCCCTGCAACAGCAGGAACGGCGCGGTGATGTGGTCGACGTGGTTGATCGGCGAGCGTTCCCGGTAGCGGGCGGGGACCTCGTCGATGGGGCCGACCAGCGACTCCAGGTACCGCGACTCGAAGTCGTGGGTCTCCCCCGTGGCCCAGGCGAAGAGGTCGAGGATCGGGAAGAGGACCGTGCCGCAGGCGTACACATCCGTGGTGGCGAGCGAGGCGGCGGCGGTCCAGCCGCCCGCGCTGCCGCCGCGGATCGCCAGGCGGGCGGGGTCCGCGGTCCCCTCGTCGGCGAGCGCCTGCGCGACGGCCGCGCAGTCCTCGACGTCGACGACGCCCCACTGCTCCTTGAGCCGGTCGCGGTACTCGCGGCCGTAGCCGGTGGAGCCGCCGTAGTTGACCTCGGCCACCCCGATGCCGCGGGAGGTGAAGTAGGCGATCTCCAGGTCGAGCACGAGCCCCGCACGGCCGGTCGGGCCGCCGTGCGCCCGGACGACGAACGGCGGCAGCTCGTCGTCGGGCGCCACCCGGTCGGGGCTGTGCGGCGGGTAGATGTGGGCGTGGATCTCGCGGTGCCCCGGCCCGGTGAAGGTACGGATCTGCGGCTCGGGGTAGTACGCCGGGTCCACGGGGTCGTCGTGCGGGCTGCCGATGACCCGGGCGCGGCCGGTACGGGTGTCCAGCTCCACGATCTCGTACGCGCTGCGCGGGCTGGCCGCCACGCCGAACACCCGGTCGCCGTGCACGGCGAGGGTCGGCGCCCACTCGCTCCACGGCCCGGGGGCGTCGACGAGTTCGCCGGTCTCCGGGTCCAGTATCCCGAGCGCGGTCGCCCCCTTGCCGTGGATGACGGCGATCAGTCCGCCGGGGAGCGGCCTGAACCACTGCGAGCCGATCTTCCACAGCGGCCCGCCGAACTCCTCGCCGCGGCCCGGGCACAGCGGTGTGCGCCCCTCGTGGTCCGGGGCGCCGGGCCTGATGCGCTGGAGCTCCCACCATCCGCCGCCGTCGGCGCTGAACAGGAGAGAGCCGTCGGGGGCCCATTCGACCTGGGCGACCGACTCGTCGCTCCCGCCCGCCGCCGCCCGGACGTTCTCGAACGGGCCGTCTTCCGTCACGTCGCCGACCATGACGACGGTGCCGTCCCACGGCATCCGCGGGTGGTCCCAGGCGATCCACGCCGCCCTGGTCCCGTCGGGCGACAGCCGCGGCCCCGTGACGAAGTGGTGCCGGTCGTCGCTGAGTTCACGTACCGCGGACCGGTCACCGGCCGCCGAGCCGTCCAGCGGTACGGCGGCGACGACCCGGCGGACGTCGGTGGGAGAGGGTCCGGTGAACTCCTCGAGGACGCACCACACCTCGCCGCGCTCGGGCCGCGGTTGCGGATCGGCCCAGCGCAGTCCGCCGCCGATGTCCGACACGGGGGTGAGGGGCCGCGGCTCGGCGCCCGGACGGTCGGGCTCGTAGGCGTAGAGCCGCTGGTCGGGGAAGTGGACGAACACGACGAGCGGGCCGTGCTCCGCGCGGTCGAAGCCGGCCCAGGGGATGCCGCCGTACTCGATGACGCGGCTGCGGACGTTCCACGGGGCGGGGAGCACCGATTCCTCTGCGCCGTCGGGCCGCCTGCGCATCAGGGCGCGTCTGCCTCCCTCCGCCGGGCGGGGCGCGGTCCACCACACCTCGTCGCCGACCACGCCGAGATACTCGGGGCGTCCGTCGTGCGACGCCGCCAGGGCCGCGTCGATCGGCGACGGCCAGGTTCCGTAGGCCCCGGTGGGCACCATGTCCGATCCCCCTAAGCGGTCTGCAGATAGTGGTCGAGGACCCGGACGCCGAAGTGGAGGGCGTCGACGGGGACGCGTTCGTCGACGCCGTGGAAGAGCGCCTGGTAGTCGAAGCCGGGTGGCAGCTTCAGCGGTGAGAAGCCGTAGCCGGTGATGCCGAGCCGGGCGAACTGCTTGGCGTCGGTGCCGCCCGACATGCAGAACGGGACCACGTGGGCGTCGGGGTCGAACGCCTCGATCGCGGCGCGGAGTTTGGCGAAGGTCGGTGAGTCGACCGGCGCCTGGAGGGCGATCTCGTTGTGGTAGAAGTCCCATCGGACGTCGGGGCCGGTGAGCGCGTCCATGGTCGCGTGGAACTCTTCGTCGGTGCCGGGGAGGATTCGCCCGTCCACGTAGGCGGTGGCGTTACCGGGGATGACGTTGAGTTTGTAACCGGCGTTCAGCATCGTCGGGTTGGAGCTGTTGCGGACCGTCGCCTCGACGAGCTTCGCGGCCGGGCCGAGTTTGGCGAGCAGCTCGTCGACGTCGAAGCCGGTGGTCTCCAGGTCCTTCCTGGTCACGTCGATGCCGTGGAGCGCGGCGAGTTCGAGCAGGGCGGCCGTTACGGTCGGTGTGAGCCGTACCGGCCAGCGGTGTTCGCCGATCCGGGCGACCGCCGCGGCGAGCCGGGTCACGGCGTTCTCGCGGTTGACCTTGGAGCCGTGGCCCGCCCTGCCGTCCGCGGTGAGTCTCATCCACGCCGTGCCGCGTTCGCCGGCGGCGACCGGGTAGAGCGCCATGTCGGGGCCGGCGTGGAAGGTGTAGGCGCCGGATTCGCTGATGCCTTCGGTGCAGCCGTCGAAGAGGTCGGCGTGCTCGGTGGCGAGGAAGCCGGAGCCGTC
>NZ_JBSGZJ010000009.1:0-43075 GCF_053610925.1 Streptomyces sp. NPDC054847
GAGACGTACGAGTGGGGTCCGGGCGTGCGAGCCCGGACCCCACTGACGGCGGACATACTAGCCCGCTGTTCGCATGATCACCCAATTCGGGGCAAGACTATACGGATGCCGTGCTCCCGCCGGCCGTGACGCCCGTCAGCGTGGCCACCATGACGGCCTTGATGGTGTGCATACGGTTCTCTGCCTCGTCGAAGACCACCGAGTGCTCCGACTCGAAGACCTCGTCGCTGACCTCCAGCTCCGTCAGGCCGTGCCGCTCATGGATCTCCCGGGCGACCTTGGTGCCCAGGTCGTGGAAGGCGGGCAGGCAGTGGAGGAACTTCACCTGCGGATTGCCGGTGGCGCGCAGCACGTCCATGGTCACGGCGTAGGGAGCAAGCGCCTTGATCCGCTCGTCCCAGACCTCCTTGGGCTCGCCCATCGACACCCAGACGTCGGTGGCGACGAAGTCGGCGCCCCGCACGCCCTCCGCGACATCCTCGGTGAGCGTGATCCTCGCGCCGCTCACGGCCGCGGCCCGGTGCGCCTGCGCGACGACCTCCTCGGCGGGCCAGTAGGCCTTCGGCGCGACGATCCGGACGTCCATGCCCAGCAGAGCGCCGGTCACCAGGTAGGAATTGCCCATGTTGAAGCGGGCGTCGCCGAGGTAGGCGAAGGAGAGCTCCTCCAGCGGCTTGTCGCTGTGCTCCTTCATGGTGAGGACGTCGGCGAGCATCTGGGTGGGGTGCCAGTCGTCGGTGAGTCCGTTGTAGACGGGCACCCCCGCGTGGGCGGCGAGTTCCTCCACGACCTGCTGGCCGTCGCCGCGGAACTCGATGGCATCGAACATCCGGCCGAGCACCCGGGCGGTGTCCTTGGCGGACTCCTTGCTGCCGATGTGGGAGCCCGACGGGTCCAGGTAGGTCGTCGAGGCGCCCTGGTCGGCGGCCGCCACCTCGAAGGAGCAGCGGGTGCGGGTCGACGACTTCTCGAAGATCAGCACGATGTTGCGGCCGCGCAGCCGCTGCACCTCGGTGCCCGCTCGCTTGGCCGCCTTGAGCTCGGCGGCCAGGTCGATCAGACCGCGGAACTCCTCGGCGGTGAAATCGAGCTCCTTGAGGAAGTGGCGGCCTTCGAGATGTATCGCCATGATGGCTGCTCCTGCGTGACGGACGAGGTGACAGTGGAACTCTATACGATGCCCTGCATTGCTATACAGCATCCCGCTCGACGGGGCAGCTCATGCAGCGCGGACCGCCACGGCCTCTGCCCAGTTCACTGCCGGGGATCTCGATGACCTCGATGCCCTGCTTGCGCAGATGGGTGTTGGTGGTCACATTGCGCTCGTAGGCCACGACGACGCCCGGTTCCACGGCCAGGACGTTGCAGCCGTCGTCCCACTGCTCACGCTCGGCCGCGTGCACGTCCTGCGTCGCGGTCAGCACCCGGACGTCCTTCAGGCCGATCGCGGCCGCTATGGCGTCGTGCATCCGCTCCGGCGGATGGTCGCTGACCTTGAGCCCCCCGCCCTCCGCCGGTTCGATGGTGTACGAGCGGAGCATGCCGAGGCCCGCGTACTTGGTGAACGTGTCGCCGTCGACCATGGTCATGACCGTGTCCAGATGCATGAAGGCCCGTCGCTTCGGCATGTCGAGGGCCACGATCGTGCGGGCCGAACCGGCCGCGAACAGACCGCGGGCCAGCATCTCCACGGCCTGCGGTGTCGTGCGTTCGCTCATCCCGATCAGCACAGCGCCGTTGCCGAGCACCAGCACATCGCCGCCCTCGATGGTGGACGGGTAGTCGTCCTGCCCCTCCGACCAGTGATGGAACGGGCCGGCCTCCGGGCCGACGAAGAGCGGATGGTGCTTGTAGATCGCCTCGAAGTGCACCGTCTCGCGCTGGCGGGCCGGCCACCGCATCGCGTTGATGGCGACGCCGTCGTAGATCCAGGCCGAGGTGTCGCGGGTGAACAGGTGGTTCGGCAGCGGATGGAGCAGGAAGTCGTCCAGATCCATCACATGGAAACGCACCGACGTCGGCTCGGAATGGCCCGCGAGGAACTCCCGTTTGGTCATCCCGCCGACCAGGGCCTCCACAAGGGCGGCGGTGGGCAGTTCGTCGAAGGCGGCCCGCAGGTGGTCCGTGGCGAGCGGGCCGTACTCCTTCTCGTCGAAGACCCGGTCCAGCACGAGCTTCCTGGCTTCGGGGATCTCCAGCGAATCGCGCAGCAGATCACCGAAGAGATGGACCTCCACCCCCCTGTCGCGCAGCACGTCCGCGAACCCGTCGTGCTCCTGCCGGGCGCGGCGCACCCAGAGCACGTCGTCGAAGAGCAGTGCGTCCTTGTTGCTCGGCGTGAGCCGCTTCAGCTCCAGATCGGGCCGGTGCAGCACGACCCGGCGGAGCCGCCCGGCCTCGGAGTCGACATGGAATCCCATGTCCCCATCCTGGCCGTGCGGGCCCCGGGACACACGCCGTACGCCGATCTTCGGCCGCTCTTCCGTCGCGCTTCGGCCGCCGTTCCGCCGCGGGGGCTTTCAGGACGCCACGGCGAGGACCACGATGAGGACCACCAGCACCACGCCGAATCCGCCGAGGGCGAGGACGAATCCACGCCCGTTCCCGCCCGTCACACCGGACGAGCGGTGCCCACCTCGGGACGGCCCGAGGCCGTCGGTCCCGGACCGCACCGTTTCGCCGGGCGGATAAAGGGTGCGGGTCTGCGGCTGGGCGGTGGCACGGCCCGGAGGCTCGGGCTCGCGGCGGGGCGGCTCGGGTGTTCGGCGGGCCGGCTCCGGGTGGTGGGGCGGCTCGGGGCCGTGGGGCGGCTCGGGTGTTCGGCGGGCCGGCTCCGGGCGGTGGGGCGGCTCGGGTGATCGACCGGCGGACCCCGCCGGCCACTCCGGGCCGTCCCGGTGCTCCGTGGGGCCGGACGGCTGTTCCGGGGCGGGGGACCGGTGTTCGAGCCGCTCCGGCGGCCGGGCGGGAGGCTCCGGCGGCTCGTGCGTGACCCGGTCGGGCGGCGGCCCGGGCAACGCCATCGACCGGCGCACCAGCGCCTGCCACACCGGCAGCGTGATCCCGGGGTCACCGCGGCCGGTGAGGATCTGCTCGGCCGCCCCGCGCCCGATCGGGTCGGCCCCGCCGCACAGTTCGGGCAGCAGTCTCTCCAGACGGTTCCCCACATCCGGTTCGGCGGCGAACGGCCGCACGGCCCATCGGTACAGCGACGCCGCGTTCGCGGCACGGACCGGCTCGTCCGGGCCGCCCCGGGCCGCCGAGGCACCGGGAGAGAGATAGAGCCGTCGGCCGAGGACCGCGTCGCACATGCGCTTGCGCTCACCGGCGGTCCAGTCGGGCCAGCCCTCCACGATCCGGCGCACGACCAGGGTCAGCACGTCGTACGAGGGGTCGCCCTCGAGCACCGTCAGCAGGTCGCCGTTGCCCGACTCCCGGATCGTGTCGGTGAGTTCACGCTCGTCGCGGCACGTGGCCAGCCGCGCGGGCAGTGAGCCGGTCTCCCTGGGGGCGGAGCGACGGCCGAGGACCGGCCGCCGGCGCCGCTCCCCGTCCGGCTCGGGCCAGGTGGGGCGCACGACGGGAAGCCGCCCGGGCGGCCCGGGAGCCGGCGCCGCCGGCGGTCGCATGTCCTGAACGGGCGACGCGGCGAACGGCGTTGCCGCCGGGGCGGAGGTGGACGGCTCCGCGCGGTACCCCGCGGACCCGGACGGCTCCGCACCGTACTCCGTGGACCCGGACGGCTCCGCTCGGTGCGCCCCGGACGCCGGAGGCTCCGTACGGTACGACCCGGACGCCGGCGTCTCGCTTGCGCGGTACGCCTCGGACGCCCGCGCCTCCCCCGAGCGGTACAACGCCGGCGTGGACGGCTCGTTCGCGTAGTACGTCTCGGCCGCGGACGGCTCCGGACGGTACGTGCGGGGCCCGGACCGGTCGCGTCCGGCGCGGCGCTCGAGCGCGGCCAGGGCGTCCTCCGAGGCCTCCAGCAGCGCACGGCCGTCCCTCACCGCCGCGCCACGGGGAAGCGCCCTCGACAGCGCGTCGGCGAGCTCGAACTCGTGCGCGTCGCCGCGCTCGACCGCGTACAGATAGGCGCGCACCAGGCGCTCCGCCACCTCCTGCGGCCGGCCCTCCGGCGCCTGGAGCGGGTCCGTGCGCACCCTCGGACCGTCCTGGTCGGGCGAACTGGACCAGCGGCTCACGAACATGAACCTGATCCGGCGGCTCTCCGCCGTGTCGTGCGTCGCGAACGTCCACGGCTGCGGCAGGACCTTGCCGAAGATCCCGTACAGGGCCCACAGCAGCAGGCACGGCCCGTCGTCGCCCGCGCGGTCCAGCACGGTGTGCAGCGCGGCAGGGTCACGCAGCACCTCCGCCGCGACCGTCGTCAGTTCGGCCTCCGTCCGGCGGAGCCCGCCGGACAGCCGCCTCCCGCCCTCGAGGGCCGACCGTTCGAGGGCGCCGAGCGGCACCGGGTCCAGCGCGCCGCGAACCTCGCCGAGCGCGATGCCGCTGCCCTCCCAGTCCCAGGTGTGCAGCCCGAGGCAGGTCTCGGGGCCGAGGCTCGGCTCGGCCCCGTACAGGGCGTGGCACAAGGTGTCCTGGCGGCCTCCGAGACCACGCCCGGACGTACGGTGCACCAGCAGCGCCGTCGCCGAGTCCTCGCTCACCAGACGCACCAGCGCCGGGGCCGTGCCGGGGCCCGCCGACCTCAACAGGTGCGTGACGGGCCGGAACAGCCGTACGACGTCGCTGCGTTCGCCGGACCAGGCGACCGGGCCGAAGCCCGTGTTGCCCATCGGGTTGGCGGCGTCCCAGCGGAAGACGATCTGGTCCACGGTCCCGGTGTGACGTGACGTCATACCCCTGTCTCCCTCAACTCGGCTCCGGGCAGGAGCCCGCACATCGCGAACACGGACAGCAGCGGGGCGAGGACCCGGCGCGGCCGCACGCCGTGCGGGAAGGTCTCGCCCCTCTCCTGGCCGCCGGTCGCCGCCACGAAGTGCAGCGTGCAGCGGGCGCAGTCGTCGAACGGCTTCAGCCATGCCTGGCTGCCGTGGTGCCGGACGAAGGCGTGGACGTCGCGGCTCTCCGCGCGCAGGGTGCTGTCGTCCAGGACCGCCGGCAGTCCGCGGGCCAGCCAGCGGTCCACCGAGGGGTCGAAGCGGACGAGGTCGCTCTTGTTCAGCGCCACGGCCGCGGGGGCGGTGATGTACGGGCCGGTGCGCGGGATCCGGCCGAGCACGGTGGCGAACGCCTCGTCGCCGAGGTCGCGCTGGACGAGTCCGGTGCGCTCGCGCACCGGGTCGAGCTGGGGCAGCCGCAGGGCCCGCAGCGGGTCGAGCACGAAGATGAACGCGCCCACGCCCATGAGGAACCGGGTCACGTCGCTGTTCTGCGCCAGGTCCTCTCCCGCCAGGTCGAAGAAGACCACGGGCCGGGTCACCCCGTGCCCGGTGACCAGCAGGCCGTCCGCGAATTCGGCGAAGCGCACCTGTCCCGTACGCCGCAGCACCTCGCCGCGGTGCAGCGGGTGGACCGTCTCCGCGAGGTACTCGCGGTGCTCCTCCGGGTTGAGCGGCAGGCACTTGAGTCCGTACGGCTCGAGACCGCCCTGCTCGATCTCGCCGAGCATGGCGGCCAGCAGATGGGTCTTGCCGGCGGCGGAACTGCCGACCATGGCGACGGTGAGCGGCTCACCGCTGGTGAGGTAGGGGACGGGAAGCCGGTGCGGCTGGTTCTCGTCCGCGTGCGGGCACATCTGGAAGGCCTGGCGCAGGGCGTCCTGACGGTGCATCGGACGGTACTCCGCGCTGAGGTCGAGTTTCCTGGGCTCCTTCTTGCTGTCGAGCGTGAACAGCTGCGTCTCGTCGTAGTGCACCGGCAGCAGACAGTGCGGGCACAGCGGGGGCCGGGTCGGCAGGGGAACGTCAACGGGGCCGTCGTGCCGGGGTTCGGCGGCCGGTCTGGGAGCCGGTGGACGGCCGCCGCCCAGCAGCCGCCGCAGCGAGCGGCGGGGCGGAGGGTCGACCAGTTCCACGTACACCTGCTCCTGGTCCGCCGGGGCGGCGAGACCGAGCCGGTCCCGCTTCTCCGCGAGCCTGGCGTCGAACTCCGCGCGGGCGCGGCCGAGCGGGTCCGGGGCGGAGGAGACGACCGTCAGCGGATCGCCGACGTTCAGCAGGCGCATCAGCTCGGCCGGCGCCGCCCGCATCTGGGCCAGGGGAGCGAACGAACCGCTCTCGCTGAGTGCAGCGAGCCTGCCGAAGTCGGCCAGGTCCTCCGGAGGCGCGGTCGCGTCCCCGGGGCGGCCGGACAGCAGGAAGTACATGAGCCGGGCCACCGACCACAGGTCGTCGCGCGGATCGGCGGTGCCCGCGCCGTCCCGCTGCTCCGGCGCGGCCCACGGCGCCGCACCGAACGCCTCGCGGGGCTCGCCGATCCGCTGGGTGCGGTACAGCTCGCCCAGCCGCACATGGGTGCCGTCCCAGCGGACCGTGTGGGGGTTGATGTCCCGGTGCACCAGCTGGACGTTCTCCAGCAGGCGCACGGCGAGCGCCAGCTGACTGAGCACCTTGTGCTGTTCCGCCACGGTCAGCGCGCCCTGCCGGGCGGCGACGGGCCGGCCGGCGTGCACCTTGTAGAGGACGAAGGGTTCCGGGGCGTGGAGATGGAACCCGACGAGGCGGGTGAACAGCTCGCTGTAGGGCTCGGCCCCGTGCTGCCGCTCCACCGCGACCGCCGCGCTGACCTCCCGCTCGAGCGCGCCGTAGGCGTCGGCGCTGCCGTGCGCGGAGCGCGGCAGCCGGTACTGGATCACCCGCCAGCCCTTGCTGAGGGTCACCTGCCGGGCCAGCAGCGGCGCCCGCTCCGGCATACGGACGTCGTCGGAGAAGCGGACCGAGAAACGGACGGGGTCCTGGCGGTGGGTGTAGAACTCGAGCTCCTCCACGTCCTCCGCCGGCGCCCCCGTGTTGTGCGGCACGGTCATCGCGTTCCGCCCTCCTCTCCCCTGACGGACCTGACCGTGTCCGGGCGCATCGGCATCAGCGTGAGCACCCCGGCGTGCCTGCCGCCCGCCGTCCACACGACGTCCTCCGCGGCGCCCGGCCACGCGTCCTGGCCGGTCTCCGGCTCCGCCCCGCGCCGCAGGGCCTCCGGCGCGAACCGGAACCGCCTTGCCGCGTGCGGGTCCTTGGAGAGCAGCCGCCGGTGCTCGGCCCCGCACAGCGGGACGGCGTGCTCCGTGCCGCCGTCTGCCAGGAGGCGGCGCACCCGGTCGGAGGAGACCCCGAGCAGACCGGCGATGCCGGGCCGGTTCCCGGGATCAGGGGCGTACGGGGGCGGCGCGGCGACCGCGTCCTTGATCAGCCTCCGGTGCTCCTCGTCGAGGAGTTCGTTCATCAGTGGGCGCAGCGGCACGCCGGCCGCGGTCGCCGGTTCACGCTCCACGGCTGCCCAGCGGGAGGCGAGGATCAGCGCAGCGCCGTGGGTCAGATCGCCGACCAGCGTGTCGACCAGTTCCGGGCCGCCGTCTCCGGTCTCCCGTTCGAGCCAGGGCGGGCCGTCGCCGTCGGAGCGGGACGGCCAAAGGCTGCGCAGGGCGAGCGGCTGCTCCTCGACCGCGGACGGTCGTTCCTCGGCGGCGTGCGGTCGCGTCCCGGCGGTCTGCGGCACGGGGCGGCCGCCGGCGGCCGGGTCCGCGACGGCGTCCGCGGCGTGGCCGTCGTCGAAGCCCGGGCGGAAGCCGGCACCCGTCCCGGGCGCGGCGTCGCCGAAACCCGGGCGGAGGTCCGGGCCGAGGTACGCGCCGGGGCCCCGCCCCGTATCCGGGCCGAAGTCCATTGCTCCGGACGGGCCGTGAACAGTGCTGTCGTCCGAGAAGGCAGTGTGCGAGGCCGGGTCCGGGAGGGTCGGTTCGGCCCGGTCGTCGTCGGCGTCGCCCCAGCTGTCCCAGTCGAAGCCGCCCGCCGGCCCTGCGGAGGGACCGGCCGGTTCGTCCACCGGCAGCGCCCGGTCCACGGACGGACCGGCGCCCAGCCTTTCCTCCACGGTGTCGGCGAGTGACCCCACCAGCACGGCGACGGCGCGTGCCGCGTCGGAGCAGTGGTAACGGGCGTCGGCGAGCAGCCAGTCGTGCACGACGGTGTCCGCCAGCAGTTCGTCGACCCCCTCCACGGCTCCCGCGGCGAAGGCCCAGTCCGTCTGCCCCCACCAGTCGTCGACCGCCGCCGTCCAGTCGCGTATCGCCAGCAGCACCAGCGCGGTCGGCGCGAGGGCCAGGGCGATCGCGCCCGCCCAGACCGGCAGGGACAGCGCCGAGCCGGCGAACGCCCCGGCCACCCCGCCGACGGCGCCCGCCGCGAGGCGGGTGAGGGCGCGGGTGTCGCCGCCCCCGTCCAGACGCCCGTCCCGGGAACGACCGGGACGGCGCCGCAGCATCAGTGCGGCGAGAGCCGCGCCCGCAGCCGCGCAGAGCGGTCCGGCGAACCACCCGATTCCCGGCCAGAGCCCGGCGACGCAGCAGATCAGCAGGGCCAGGCCCGCGTCGGCCGCCCACGGGCGGCGCATCAGGAACGGTGGCGGCAGCGGGAGTTCCGCGACCCGCTCCGGCGGACAGGTCTCGTCGAGCCGGCGCAGTCTCGCCGTGCTGCCCGCCGGCGCCGACCGGCCGGAGAGCGCGTTGAGCGTCGCCGCGACGGACCGCAGGGGCAGCCGCTGCCGGAGGAGGCGCTCCGTGTGGTCACGCAGCGCCGGTCCCACGCTCGCGCGGGTCACCTCCGGCACCTCCGTCAGTTCGATGCCGCGATCGAGCAGGCGACCGCGCTGCTCCGGGCGGACACGGTCGCCGCCGCCGTCGCCGAGCGCACCCGCGACCTCTGTGCGGTACGCGGCCAGCGCGTCGGCGAGGCCCTCGAACCGTGCGGGGAGGTCGGCCTCCTTGCCGGCCCTGCCGAACAGACCTGCCGCGCCCCGGATCGCCTCGTAGGTCTCCCTGGTGTCGTGCAGGGCCTCCACGCACTCCTCGTGCCGGGTGTCGATCCGGCCACCGGGGGTCAGCCACGGCCGGTCGGCGAGGCTGCGCGGTACCGACCGGCCGAGGAGGAGCGACAGTTCGGGACTGAGGCCGTCCTGCCGGGTCCCGCCGGACGCGGCGCCGCTCTCCGGCGGGGTGACGGATACGGGCAGGTCCTGGCCGGTGAGGTGCTCCAGCGCCTGCCGCCAGGCCCGTGACCGCGCCTCCTCCGTCAGGTCGTGCTCCAGTACGTGCACGGCGGGCACGGCGACGCCGTGCGGCACGTCCGCCAGTTGGCCGAGGACGCAGTCGAACACGGCCGGTTCCACGAGGAGTTCCAGCAGCGGCCGCAGCGACGCGTCGAACCTGTCGGTCCCCGGCGCGGCGCCCACGAGCGTGTCGGGCAGCCACAGCACACCGGCCTCCGGCGGGCCGAGCGGCAGCGGCCGGTGGAGCTGCCGCTGCCCGGGGGCACCGGTCGCGAGGCAGAGCAGCCGTGCGGGTCCGTAGGAGTAGAGCTGTTCGTAGCGGAGCTGGTGGTCCACGAGGTCCGCCGCGCCGTCGATGACGAGGAACCGCCGCGTGCGGTCGTGTTCCGTCTCCTTCAGTGCCGCGGTCACCGGCGCCCCGTGCCGCAGGTCCACGACGACGGCACGGCCCGGGCGGTTCTGTTCCATGGTCACCATCGGTCGCCGTCCTGGTCGTGGCCGTGCCGGCCCCACTCGCCTTCGTCCCAGGGGTCGGTGGGGCCCGGCGACTGGGTGCGGGCGGCGTCCTCGTCCCGGCGGGGGCCTGCGGCCGGTTCGTGGTCGTAGGGGTACGCGTCACGGTCCTGGCCCGGGTCCCGTCGGCCGTGGCCCACGTCGCCCCGTCCGTGGCCGTCGTCCTGTCCGTCCGCGTACGTCCGTTCGCGGCGGGGGTCCGTGCGCGGGTCGGGTCGCGGCTCGTTGCGCGGCTCGTTACGAGGTTCGTTGCGCGGTTCGTTGCGCGGCCCCGGGACCGGCGCGTCCTCCTGGCGGCGTGCGGCCTCGCTCTGCGCGACGCGCTGGTCGAGCGCGCGCAGGTTGGGCCGGGTGGGGCGGGTGGCGCCGGGGAAGCGCATGTCGAGTGCGCCGGGGAAGGTCTGCTCCCAGAAGTCGCGCAGCGGGACGAGCCATTCCTCGTCCTCGGCGCCGAACTGCCCGCTCAGCTCCTTGATCAGGGCGAGCTGGCGGGGCGCCACCTCGTGCACCAGCCGGCGGAACAGCGGCGAGGGGGCTTCCGGTGTGGTGGCGAGACCGACCGGCTGGGCGCTCATCAGCCGCTCGCACACCTCCTCGACGATCCGGCCCTCGTCGAGCAGCGCCCACTGCTCGTAGGCCCGCAGCAGTCCCGCCCAGCTGGAGACGCTGTTGTCGAAGGCCTCGAGGCGCAGCGTCATGGTGGCCGCGCCGCCCTCCTGGAGGCGGATGCGGATCTGCTCGGGCGAGTCGGGCGATCCCTTCACCTCGACGAGGCCGTTCCAGACCGCGCACAGGATGCGGTGCAGAATCCGGCGCCGGTCCTCCTCGGTGCTGGCCAGCCAGTCGTCGCGGTAGCCGAGGCGCTGGCGCCAGTGCAGGAAGTCGTCCACGCCGGCGGCGTCCCGGGCCTCCGCCCACAGCCGCAGCACGTGCCGCACCTCCGAGACGTCGGTGAGGCTCATGCCGCTGCGGAACAGCACGACCGTGATCGACTCCGTGTCCACGGCCCGGAATTCGGGCACCGTCCCGTACGGCAGGCGCAGTTCACGCTTGAGGAACGCCGCGGCGCCCGAGCCGGCCTCGCTCTGCGGGTGCACGATGAGCACCTTGAGCGGGCCGCTGCCGTCCGGCTCGAAGCCGACCGGCAGCAGCCCGACGAGCTGGGAGCGGAACTGCTCCAGCCATCGGGTGTCCACCTTCGCGGCGGCGTCCTCGTCACCGGCCGCGGCCTGCAGCAGCACCCCCAGCGACGGCAGCAGCGGACGGTCGCCGAGCACGCTCGACTCCACGAACAGTCCCTTGACCCGCCGCTCGATGACCTGCTTGATCTCCTTGACGCCGGCCTGCGGCGAACGGCGCACGGACTCCAGGGCCCGCATCCAGTCGTCGGGCCGGATCAGCTTGGCCACCAGGCGGGCGGCGCCCGGGTTCTCCGGCAGGTCCTCGTGCTGGTAGAGCCGGCGGATCACGTCGTCGTAGAAGGCGGCGAGGGTGTTCTGCGGGGGGAGCAGGTACAGCACGCCCTTGCGGTCCTTGCGGTAGAGCTCCTTGCGCCGCTCCGCGAAGAACTTGCGCTCGTCCTCCTCGTGACCGCGCAGCGCCTTGACCAGCTCGCCGATCTCCTTTGTGGTGCGCAGCAGCGGGGGCCGCCAGCGCGACTCCTGGTCCTTCCAGCCGCGGTGCCACTTCTGCCGGGCCCGCCACCGGTACCAGGCGTCCTGCTCGTCGAGGGCGTTCTGCACGTCGGGGTCGCCCCAGCGGGCCGGTACGAGCCCGCCGACCGCCCGCTTGATCAGCGGGATCTGCGGCGGGTGGACGTCCACGCCCTCACCGCGTTCCGGGTCGTTCCTGCGGTTGTCCAGCATGCCGACGAACCCGGCTTCCGCGACCCGCTGCGGATGGCCGGGCAGTCCGGCGAGCAGCCTCTCCAGCCTGAAGGGGTCGATCACGCCGAGCAGTTCGCGGCAGCCCGAGCCCGGCCGGAACTCCTCGACCAGCCGCGGGATCTCGGCGTCCAGTTCGCGCTGGAGCCTGCCGAGCGCGTCGTCCATGTCGCCGAGCCGGTTCCGCAGGGCCTGCATGATGGCCCTGGTGCCCTTGGGCAGCGGGTCGGGCGGCACCACCACCGGCGCCTCCCTGGTCCACAGCCGGCCGATGGCGGAGCGGTCGAACAGGTCGCGGACCCGCTCGGTGCCGTCGTCGGCCGGCTTGCGTGCCTCCTCGTCCATCGCCCGCACGGCCTGCGCCAGCAGCCGTCCCGCCACTATCTCGGCGAGGTCGTCGACCGGCACGGTCAGTGAGGCGGCCAGGCTGGTCGACATGGACCGGTGGCCGATGCCCGACCTGGACGGCTTGGAGCGCTCCACGCTCTTGTTGACGAAGCTCGCCGCGAAGGACTGGTAGTCGCCCTCGGTGCGGCCCTGGCTGTTGTCGTCGCCGAGTTCCGTGCCGATGAGGGACATCACCATCGCGGTGATGGAGCGGCGCAGGTCCTCCGGTTCGATGCCGGCGGTGCGGCTGAACAGGAACGCGGTCTGCACCGTCGAGGGGCGCAGCGTGACGAGCCCTTCGCCCGGGTAGCGGACGCCGAGCGAGCCCTGCTCCTCCACGTCGCCGAAGTCGGACCGGGCACTGGGCACGTTCTGGTCGTCGACCAGGCGGGAGAGGTCGACCAGGGCGCGGGACGAGTTGAGTTCGGCCTCACGGCCGCCGCCGGCCTCCGGCGGGAAGGCGGAGGGCATGACGACCAGCGGGTAGATCTTGACGCCCTTGACCTTGGACCTGCGGAACTCGTGTCCGATCAGATGGATGAAGTCGTAGAAGATGCCGGCTCCGGTGCCGCCGGCCACGGAGAACGCCACGAAAACGTCGCAGCCGCGGATCTGTCCGCCGCCCATCTCCCGCAGGTCGCCCTGCGAGTTGCTGATCGCGCCGATCGCCTCACGCAACTGGCGCAGCACCGGCTCGAGTCCGCTGCGCAGCGTCGCGAACAGCGCCGACCTGCCCACGGTCGGCAGCTGCCCGGCCCCGGTGTGCAGGGGCGCGACCCGGGGCTGCCGCTCCTGGGGCGGCAGCCAGTGGTGGGTCTCCTCGTGCAGCGCGACCCGCAGCATCCGGGCCACCTCGGGCGAGCTGTCGTAGTCGCTGGGCAGCAGGTCGTGGATGATCCGTGAGGTGCGGGCGTGCGCGGCGGTCTCACCGGCCTTGAGGCCGGCCGGCTGGAGCCGGTCCAGTTCGGACTCGCTGAAGTCCGCGTAGACGAACTGCAGGCAGTCCGGCAGCTGGAACGGCAGCCGGCGGCCGTCGGTGACCAGTTTGTTGCCGTCGGGCCCGCACAGCTCCCGGCGCAGTCCGCGCTCCAGGTCCGCGCCGATCCTGGCGCCCGTGCCGCCCAGACCGACGTAGAGCATGGGCTGGTAGATCTTCATGTCTGTCTCCCCTTGCGCCGCCGTGGACGGGCGCTCGTGGCCGAGAGGTGGGTCAGAAGTTGGGGTCGGGAGGGGTGGTTCCGCGTCGCGGCGGGGCGGCGGAGGCGTCGCCCCGGGTCCGTCCGCCGCGGGCGGTGCGGTCGGAGGAGCCCTGGGGCCGCGCGCCGCGAGGTCCCGGCACCCGCCGGCCGCCGAAGGGGCCGCCGCCCTGGCCCCGGCCCTGTCCGTCACGGCCGCTCCGACCCGTTCCGGCGGCGGTACGGGCGTCACCGACGACGAGTTCGAACCCGTCGGCCAGACCGGCCGGCTGGCCCTGCCCGATGGCCCGTTCCGGTCCGCCGGGCGGCTTGAGCAGCAGTTGTCCGGCCGTGGTGCGCCGCAGACGGTACGCCTGGGATCCTCCGCCGCGCCTCAGCGCCGGTGCCCCGCCGCCGGAGCGGCCGACAGAGAAGAGGAACTCCCCGCCGGGGCTCTGGCCGGCCCTGATGGTCAGCGTGTCGGGGCGCTGCCCCTCCGCCCGCAGTTCGAGCCGTACGCCCGAGAGGTCCCGCCGTTTCGCCCCTGCCCGCCGCCGCACGGCGACCACGGCGGCCAGCGCGCACAGCAGGAGCGCCGCGCCGCTGAAGGCCCACCACCACCGGTCCCACAGGGTGGGTTCGGCGGTGACGCGCACCCCGAGGAAGACGTTGTCCACGACCCGGCCTCCGTCGCCGAGGTCGGTCACCGTGATCCGTCCGGACAGCTCGCCCAGGGGGACGTCCGGGCCGAGGGTGACGGTGAACGGGGTGGAACTGCCGCCGGGTGCGGCGTTCACCGTCGCCGGGCTGATGCGCAGTGCGGATCCGGGCGGCTGGTCGGCGAGGGAGAGCCGCAGGGTGTGCGGTCCCGAGTCGTTGTTGGTGACGTCGAGCGTGCCGCTGACCGTCTGCCCAGGGTGGACGTCGCCGCGGTCGACGCTCAGCCCGGCGGTGAGCACCGGGGTGCCGTGCGAAACGCGGGCGTGCAGGGGCCGGCGGTCGCTGGTGATGCCGGGGGCGGTCATCTCGGTGGTGAGCCGCAGTTCCCCGGAGGCGGTGGCGGGGACGGTGAACCGTCCGGCGTAGCGGGCGTCCTCGGCCCGCTCGTCGGGCTTCTTGCCCCCGTCCGCGAGCGGTACGACGACCGGGTCGAAGCCCTCGCCGGTCATCCGGGCGGAGACCCGGATGCCCTTGAGCTGCTCAGGGTCGGTGATCACCACACCGCGCCGGGTCTGCATACGGACCTCGACGACGGCCTCCTCCCCCGGGCGGGGCGAGGCCGGGCTGAGCGTGACCGCGGAACGGAGCCTGCCCTGCCAGATGGCGCGTACGGCGACCTCGCGGTCGCGGTGGCCCTCCGGCGCCTCGATATGGATCCGCCACTTGCCCGGCAGCGGGTTCCTCACCCGCAGCGCCTCGACCGGCCCGTCCTGTCCGCTGGTCTCGAAGGCGGAGCCGTCGAACTCGCCCTGGGTCGGCACCCGCCGGCCCTTGGGGTCGTAGTAGGTGACGGTGACCTTGGGGTCGTGCTTGCTGACCGTGAGGGAGCCGTCGGTGGCGATGGGCGGGATGGTGACGGACAGGTCGGCGGGCGGTTTGCCGACCGTGCCGTGTGCGAGGCGGGCGCAGCGGGCGGCGGCGAAGGTCTCCTGGAGCGCCTTGTCGATCTGCGACGAGCTGTCGACCACACGCATCTTCGGGGCGGCGTCGGGCAGGTCGGCGCAGCCGCCTCGGAATCCGCCGTCGGCCATCCTGGTCAGCGCGGCCCGGTCGATGCTGTCGCCGAAGCCGAGCGGCCAGATCTGCACGGACTCCCGCCGCGCCCTGGCCAGTTCCTCCGTCAGGCGCTTCGCGCCGTTGGCCTGGCGGCTCGCCTCGTCGGTGCCGTATTCGGGGCTGTCGGAGACGTCGAGGCGGCCGTCGGTGAGCAGGAAGACGACCTTGGGGATCTCCTTGTCGCCCTTCTCCGCCAGCCGGTCGACGGCCTGCCGTACGGCAGCGGG
The DNA here is from genome assembly GCF_053610925.1 of Streptomyces sp. NPDC054847. NCBI lineage: Bacteria > Bacillati > Actinomycetota > Actinomycetes > Kitasatosporales > Streptomycetaceae > Streptomyces > Streptomyces sp. NPDC054847. Next base: position 15,187 of record NZ_JBSGZJ010000009.1, read on the forward strand.
GAAGTCGGTGCCCGGTCCGGTCTTCTTGTCGTCGCGGTGGGCCAGTTGCTGCACGCAGTCGCTCAGCCGCTGCCGTCCCGCGGTGTCGGCGGTGGTCAGGGCGCACACTTCGCTGACCGGTGACTGGCCCGGTTTCTCCGAGCTTCCGAAGCCGATGACTGCGGCGCGGGAACGTGCGGAGATCTCGCCCTGGGTGATCAGCGAGGCGGCTTCCACCTCACGTGCCAGGTCCTCGTCGGACAGGCTCTCCGACTGGTCCACGACGACCGCGAAGTCGATCGGGTCGGGCCCGTCGGACGCCGGCGCGGCCGCCCTGCCCAGGGGGCCGGCGGCCTGTCCCGGCGCCGCGGCCGGAAGCATCAGGAGTGCGCAGACCAGCACCGGCACACCTGTCTTGCGGAACATTCTCATCGTCTCTCACCACAGCTCGCCGAAGAGGACCAGCAGCGCGCCGAGGGTCAGCGTGCAGACCCCCGTGCGCAGCCACCGGTATTTGGCGGCCAGGACCGCCCCGTGCACCCGTGCCTGGCCGACCAGCCAGCGCACGACGTCCTCGCCCGACTCCGAGAGCCGGACGAGCAGTTCATCGGTCGGCGTGCCGACCGCGAGATCGCGAAGGAAGGTGGTGTCCGCGCCGGTCCGCGTGCGCGGCAGTATCACGCCGACGAGCATCAGCACGCCCGCCGCGTAGAGCAGCAGCCCGGCGGTCACGACGGCTGCCGCCGCCCTGGACGCCGGCAGCGGGAGTTCGTTGCGCGAGAAGGCGACGGCCAGTGCGGCGACCGCTCCGGAGAGCAGGATCGCCGCCTTGGCGTCGGCCCGGCCGATGTCCTCGCGTACGGAGTTCAGCAGCCGCTCGGCGACGAACCGTACGTCGCCGCCGGGGTCGGCGCCTGACCCGCTGCCGGGGCCCGGAAGCGCACCGGCGCCCGGGCCCGGCGGTGCGCCGCCGTTCACTCGTCCCCCCAGTCGTCGAAGTCCGCGCTCGGGCGGGCGCCGCCCGAGCCGGCAGCCGGCCGCGAGTCCCGGTCCCGCTCCGCGGACGACTGCACCCGGGTGGGCTCGTAGACGTGCCCGTCGTCGGGGGCCGGGCCGGCGGCGTCCTCCGGCTCCTCGTCCCAGAACGGCCGCCTCGGCTCCGGGGTCTCGTCCCTGCGTGGGGTGAGCGCGGGCCGGCCCCCCTCGGGGGACGTGAGCACCCGGTCGGTGACCCTGCCGGTCACCCTGCTGCTGTTGTCCCGCAGATACCGGAGCACCTCGTACATCTGCTCGCCCACGTCGTGCCGTTCCAGCATTCCCGCGTCGAGCAGCCGGTTGAACAGGTGCAGATAGTCGGCCTGGCCCTCCCGTTTCTCCTGCCGGATCGCCTGGCGGATCTCCCACACCTTGTCGGGGTTGCTCGCCATCAGATGGGTGATCTCGGCCTCCTCGCCGCGCCGCAGGACCTCCTCCAGCCGGGCGGCGCGCTCCGCGACACGTTCGCGCTCGTACCGGTCCTTCCGCCGGTCCGCCTCGGCCTGCGCCCGGTCCTTCTCCATCTCGAAGGCGACGTCGTCACGCTCGGCGACCCGGTCCCTGACCTGGTCACTGAGGTCGATGAAGACATGCACCCGGGTACGCAGGCCGAGATCGGCGCCCAGATCCATCCGGCCGGCCCGCAGTTCGGCCTGGACGGCCTCCTCCGCGCGCTGCGCCTCCGTGAGCCGGAACCGCCGGGACACCTGGCGCAGCCCGTACAGCAGATCGCCGTGCAGCATCTCGCGTACGTCCCAGACAGCCTTCTCGACCACCAGCCGCGGGTCGTCCACCTCCCACTGCACCTCGGCGCGCGTCTTGAACGACTGGGCGTCGCCGGCCGCCGGCAGGGCGAGGTCGAAGGCGGTGACATGGCGCCCGAGGATCACCTCGAAGACCGCGCGGGGTCCGCCGAACCAGGGCTTGTCGTGGTCCTCCCTGCGGCTCGGCCACAGCACGCTGTGGCCCCCGTTGGGATACAGGTACACGGCCGCCACCTGGCCGCTGCGCGGCGTGTACGGCAGGACGCACTCCCGCAGCAGCGGCCCCTTGCGCGGCTCGGCGGCACCGGCCTGCCCGTCCGCGCCTGCTCGCTCGTCGGGCCGGAACGGCTGCTGGGCGGGCGGTTCTCCGGCGCCTGACGGGGTCATCGCATCGCTCCTTCCGCCGCCGCGTCCCAGAGTTGGCGGGCGGTGTTCTTGTCCAAGGGGTCGTCCTCGTCCCGGACCAGCCGGGCCAGCAGGTGCCGCACCCGGTCGCGGTCCCTGCGTTCCACGGTGATCAGCGGAAGGAAGCCGCGGACCACCTCCAGTTGGGCGGGGTCGTCCGCGCACTGGCGCAGGACCCGCCCGAGGGCCTCGAGCGCCACCTCGCCGGAGCGGGCGGTGCCGAGGGTGAGGCTCACCAGGTCGGCGAGCTTGCCGACCAGGGGTTCATGGGTGGCGAGCAGGGCCACGAGGAGCGGCCGGCGGGCGTGCTCCTCCAGTGCCTCTGTCTCGTCGAGACCCCACAGATACGTGGTGCGCGTGGTCAGCGTGCCCAGCACGCTCAGCAGCACCAGGTCGGCGAGCTCCCGCTGTCCGCCGCGCAGCCAGGCGCCGAGACGGGCGACGACCGTGGCCGGCTCCGCGCCGGCCAGCAGCCGGGTGACGCTGAACGCCGCGTTGGACAGCGTCGTCACATCGCCGGCCCGGACCGCCTTCGCCAGCGCGTCGAGGGAGGCGCGGACGGAACCGGCGGCCATGCCGTACCCGTGGGCCAGCAGGGCCGTCGTCACCAGTGCCTCGTCCCCCGACGTGGCCCACTCCTTCAGCAGCGCGCCGACCGCGGGCCGTACGGACGCGTCCCTGGACGCCTCCGCCAGCGCGGTCGCGGCCGACATCTGCTGGACGGGGCTGTCCACGGCGGCCATCGGGCCGATCAGTTCGCCCGCCCCGTGGACCCAGTCCCAGGAGCAGAGCACGCCGGCGGCGACGGAAGCCCGCACCCACACCTGGGGCCGCGGGTCGTCGCACAGGGTCCGCAGCCAGCGCACCACCGGACCGCGCGCGTTGTGGTAGCCGTTCCACACCTCGCGCAGGACGGCCGTCGCGAGGGCCTCGCCCTGGAAGCGGACGGCGCGCACCGGGATCTGCGCGTCACCGAGGTCGAACTCCGCGTCCTCCACGACCGCCCGGGCCAGGGCCGGGCGGTCGTCGGCATGGGTGCCGAACAGCCGCCGTCCGACGGGCTGTTCGGGATCCAGGGTGACGGACATCTCCCAGGCGAGCTGCTCGGCGGCCTCCGCGGCGAGGCCGTAGGGCGAGCCGTTGAACACGGCGACGGCGATACGGAAGGCCGCGGCGCCCAGGGCCGGACCGGCCTCGGGGAGGGTGCCGGGACGGTCGGCGCCGGCGAACCACGCGCGGGCCTGCGCCCGTACGAAGGTGGTGCAGCGGTCGAGGAGTTCGTCGTCGCCCAGTTCGCCGCGCCAGTGGCGGGCGAGCAGCTCCGCGAGACCGGCGGCCTCCTTGGGGCGCAGTTCGTCGAGTCCGAGCGCGCCCTTCAGGTCCTCGCGGCGGGCCAGTGCGCGGCAGGCGTCGAGGGCCTCCGGTGGTTCGCCGAGCAGCTGGATGCGCAGATGGCGGTGGAGCACGTCCTCCGTCCCCGGCGGGCGCAGCTGCATCCCGTAACGGCCGCGCAGCAGCCGGTCGGCCAGGTCCCCGCTCTCCACGAGGACGACGCCGAACGCCTTGGCGGTGAGCAGCTGCCTGCTGAAGCGGTCCAGGTGCAGTTCCGTGAGCCGGCCCGGGTGGCGGCCCTCGTCCCGGCCGTCGCCGCGGGTGCTCCGGCCGGCCTCCCGGTGCAGCTCGTCGGACGGGAGTTCCAGCAGGTGCCCGTACTCCTCCTTGAGCATGTCGCCGGAGATCCGGTGCACGGCCTCGCTGGGATCCAGCCGGGTGACCTGGTTGTCGGTGAGTTCGGAGAGCAGGGCGAGGGCCGTGGCGGTGCGGCCGCTCCCCCGTTCTCCGCACAGGACCAGCAGCCCGCACTCGCGCAGCCTGGTCCGCATCCGGCCGTATCCGGGGGTCTCGCAGTAGACCCCGGCGAGCCGGCGCAGTTCCTCCGCGGGGACGGGGCCGTCGAGCATGGCCGGGCCGGTGCCGGCGCCGAACTGGTTGATGAAGTAGTTGCCGTGGAAGTACTGGCCGTCGTCGCCGAAGGTAACGACCCGCTCCGCCTGCCGCGGTGCGAAGGTCCGGCGTGCCGCGTGGGCGGTGCCCGATCCGCCGGTGCCGCCGGCGGATCCCATCGGGCTGCGGCCCGCCGTGGCGAAGGGGTTGGGCGGTTCCGGAGCCGGTTCCGCGGCGTCCTGCGCGGCGGCCTCCGCGTCCGGTTCCGCGGGTTTCCGGTCGGGTGCGGGGGCCGGCTTCTGCTCGTCCGCCGGGGCGTCGGGCGGCGGGGCTTCCGGCTGGTCGTTGCTCATGCGGCACCGTCCCCGTCGGGGGCGGCCGGGCCGCGGTCCTTGCGGATGCCGGTCACCTCACCGTGGAACACGTTGTTCTCGAACGAGGCCACGTCGCCGTGGGCGTTGATGTGGGTGACGGTCGTGCCTGCCGTCCTTGCCCGGTCCCTCGTGCCGGCCGCGCCGGTGGTGCCCTTCGTGCCTGTGGTGCGGGACCCCGACGGGTCCGGAGGCGGTGGGCCGTCCCCCTGTACCGGCCCACCGCCGGTCTCGGTCCCCGGTCCGCCCGCGCCGCCCGTGCTCCGGTGCTCGGCGCCCGGCTCCGCTGCGGGCCGGTCCTCGGGCAGTGGGGGCGCGGGTAACCGGGGGATGTGGAACCAGGCGGTCTCGTCGGTCTCCTTGAGACGGACCCGCGCGCTGCGGTACGTCTCCGGTTCGACGTAACGGCCCCCCTCGGCCACCACGTTGGCGTAGAGCCAGTCGGAGACGACCAGCAGCAGGTCGCTGCCGGGGGCGAGCTCCATCGTCCGCCTGGCGACCGGGCTGTCGCAGAGCCGTGCCGCCACGTCCACGGCACGGCCCACCAGTCCCCTGCCGTCGTCGAGCACGGGGCCGGCGTTCATCCCGATCCTCAGCCGCAGGCGGTCGGCGCTGCCCGCGTTGTGCTCGCGCAGGCTCTGGAACAGCGTGTCGAGCCAGGTGCCGACCATCAGCGTCGGCGGTACACCGGGGTCGAGCGCGGCCAGGATCCCGTCGCCGCGGTCCTCCTGGTGGACACGGTCCACCTCGACGCCCACGGAGGCGTAGGCCTCGGCGAAGGCCCCGTACATGGCGGCCCGCATACGCCTCTTGGCGTCGAGGCCCATGCGCCCCGAGCCGCAGGCGTCCCCGAAGACCACCAGTCTGTTCACGGCTGCTGCACTGCTCACTCGGACCCCCTGGGTGCTGTCGTCTCGGGAACAAGACTCGGTGCGTCGTGCGACGGGCGATGTAGCCGTTTACACAAGTGGCGGGCTTTTCTTCCCCGGTCCGCGCTGCGGCGGTTGCTCGCGGCCCTGCGCGAGGAGCCGCAGCAGGTCCATGTCGGTGACGATCAGCCGCCGGTGCGCGGTGCGGACGACCCCTTGTTCCCGCAGCAGCCGCAGCACTTTGGCGACGGCTTCCCTGGTGGCTCCTATGGCCGCCGCCAGGTCGTGCTGCGGCAGGGGCAGGTCGATGACGGTGCCTTCGCCGTCGGTGCGGCCGACCCGTCCGCCGAGTTCGACCAGGCGGGCGGCGAGCCGCTGGAGCACGGAACCGGACGCCAGTGAGCGCCGCTCCACGTCCGAGCTGCGCAGGCGGGCCGTGAGCTGGCGCATGATCAGCGCCGTCGCCTGCGGCCTGGCGGCGAGGAAGCTGCGGAAACGCTCGCCGGAGACGGCCACGGTGCGCACCTCGCCGAGCGCGGTGACCGTGGCGCTGCGCGGGCCGCGGTCCACGGCCGCGAGGTCGCCCACGACCTCGCCGGCCCCGCGCAGGGCGAGGATGAGACGGCCGCCGCGGTCGGTGCCCACGGAGACCACGGCCCAGCCGGAGAGCACCAGGAGCACGAAGGTGCTGGTGTCGCGCTCCTCGATCATGACGTCACCGGACGCGTAGACGCGGGGCGCTCCGAGTGCGGTGAGCGTGGCGCGGTCCTGTGGAGTGAGGGCGTCGAGAAACGAACGGCCCCCTCCGAACAGACTCATCGACTCGCCCCCCGCAGCGGATGTGCTGGCCCTTCGGGGGACCACGTCCTTCGCCGGCGTTCCTTCCCGCGCAGTGGTCTCGCACGGCACTCCGTGCCACAGAGTTGACCAACCGTCACACTGCGTCGGGGCAATGACGCTATGGGCCGGTCATTGGTCGGTCAATATGATCTCGCTGGAGCTCTGGGGCACGAGGGGGCGCATTCATCAACGCGCAGGCGCATGATCCTCAGCCGTACCTCTTGAACGAGCCCCCCGACGTACGAACGGCCTCGGGGCGCCCGCCGGGCGTCCGAGGCCGTCACACGGCCGTCGCGGCCGCATCGTCCGTGCGCCGCCCGCCCTCAGGAACGGCGGCTCACAGCCGCGGGTCCACCGGTTCCGACTCCAGGGCCAGCACGGCGAACACCGCTTCGTGGACCCGCCACAGCGGCTCCCCGTCGCCCAGCCGGTCCAGCGCCTCGAGGCCCAGGGCGTACTCGCGCAGCGCGAGGGAGCGCTTGTGGTTCAGGAACCGCTCCCTCAACCGCTCCAGGTTCCGCGGCCGGGTGTACTCGGGGCCGTAGATGATCCGCAGGTACTCACGGCCTCGGACCTTGATGCCCGGCTGCACGAGACGGCCCTTGCCGTCCCGCGCGAGAGCCTGGAGCGGCTTGACGACCATGCCCTCGCCGCCCCGCCCGGTCATCTCCAGCCACCAGTCGACACCGGAGCGCACCGACGCCTCGTCGCCCGTGTCGACGATCAGCCTCCTGGTGACCTGGAGCAGGCCGGTGGCGTCGTGCTCCACCAGCTTGTCCAGCCAGGCCAGTTGCTCGTCGTGCGGGACCGCGGCGAGCGAGCGGCCCTCGGCCGCGAGGATCTGGAAGGGTGCGAGGCGCACTCCCTCCAGCCCGTCGGTGGTCCAGCAGTAGCGCCGGTACGCCTCGGTGAACGCGGCCGCGTCGGCGGTGCGCTCGCGCTGCCGGTCCAGCAGGCCCTCCACGGCGGCGCCGCGTGCGGCGGCGGCCTCCAGGGCGGCCGTCGCTGTCGGCAGCACGGCCCCTGAGGCCGCGCCGACCGCGGCGTACTGCGAGCGCAGCAGCCCGGACGCCTTGAGCGACCAGGGCATCAGCTCCGCGTCCAGCAACAGCCAGCTCGTGTCGAGTTCGTCCCACAGCCCGGCGTCGGTGACGGCCGTGCGCAGGCGTCCCAGGATCTCCTCCGTGACCGCCGGGTCGTCGAAGAACGGGCGCCCGGTGCGGGTGTGCAGCGCTCCGGTGGGGCCTTCGACACCGAAGCGTGCACGCGCCGCGTCCGCGTCACGGCAGACGAGCGCGACCGCCCGCGAACCCATGTGCTTCTCCTCGCACACGACCCTGGCGATGCCGTCGGACCGGTACTGGGCGAACGCCTCCGCCGGGTGCTCCAGGTAGCCGTCCTCCCTGGAAGTGGCCGTCGGGGCCATCGTGGGCGGCAGATATGTGAGCAGCCGCGGGTCGACGGCGAAGCGGCTCATCACCTCGAGCGCCGCCGCCGCGTTCTCCTCGCGCACGCCGATGCGCGCCATGTGCCGGGTCTCGACCACCCGCCTGCCCTGCACGTCGGCGAGGTCCAGCGGCCGGCCCTCACGGCCGCCCGGGGCCTCCGTGACGAGCGGTCTGACCGGCTCGTACCAGACCTTCTCGGCCGGTACGTCCACCAGTTCGCGCTCGGGCCAGCGCAGTGCGGTCATCCGGCCGCCGAAGACGGCGCCGGTGTCGAGGCAGATCGTGTTGTTGATCCATGAGGTGTTCGGCACCGGTGTGTGGCCGTAGACCACGGCGGCACGGCCCCGGTAGTCCTCCGCCCACGGGTAGCGGACGGGCAGTCCGAACTCGTCGGTCTCCCCCGTCGTGTCCCCGTACAGCGCGTGCGAACGCACCCGCCCCGACGTGCGGCCGTGGTACTTCTCGGGCAGGCCCGCGTGGCAGACGACGAGCTTGCCCTCGTCGAGCACGTAGTGGCTGACGAGGCCGTCGATGAACTCCTTCACCTGCTCGCGGAAGGCGTCGTCCTCCTTCTCGAGCTGCTCGATGGTCTCCGCGAGGCCGTGGGTGTGCTGGACGTTGCGGCCCCGCAGCCAGCGGCCGAGCTTGTTCTCGTGGTTGCCGGGCACGCACAGGGCGTTGCCGGCGGCGACCATCGCCATCACGCGCCGCAGTACGCCTGGGCTGTCGGGGCCGCGGTCGACGAGGTCTCCCACGAAGACGGCGGTACGGCCCTCGGGGTGGGCGCCGTCCACATAGCCGAGCTTGCCGAGCAGGGTCTCCAGCTCGGAGCTGCACCCGTGGATGTCGCCGATGATGTCGAACGGGCCGGTGAGGTGGCGGAGGTCGTTGTAGCGGCGCTCGAGGACGATCTCGGCGCTCTCCACCTCCTCCACGCTGCGCAGGATGTGCACCTTGCGGAAGCCCTCGCGCTCCAGGCCCCGCAGCGAACGGCGCAGCTCGCGGCGGTGGCGGGCGATGACATGGCGGGGCATGCCCGCCCGGTCGGGCCGGCCGGCGTTGCGCTCCGCGCACACGTCCTCGGGCATGTCGAGCACGATCGCGATCGGCAGGACGTCGTACTGCCTGGCCAGGCCCACCAGCTGCCGGCGGCTCTCCGCCTGGACGCTCGTCGCGTCGACGACGGTGAGCCGTCCGGCCGCGAGCCGCTTGCCCACGATGTAGTGCAGGAGATCGAACGCGTCGCCGCTGGCGCTCTGGTCGTTCTCGTCGTCGGCGACCAGTCCCCGGCAGAAGTCGGAGGAGATGACCTCGGTCGGCTTGAAGTGCCTGCGCGCGAAGGTCGACTTGCCGGAACCGGTGGCCCCGACGAGGACGACGAGCGACAGGTCGGTCACCGGGAGCCGGCGGCCGGGTGCGGTCGTGCTTTCGGAGAGTGTCGTGCTGGTCATGCGGCCTTCGCCTCCTTCTCGGTGATCTCGAACACGGCCATCTGCGTGGGCGGGCCCACTTCGGGGTCGTCGGGCCCGACGGGCACGAGCCGTACGCCGTAGCCGTGGCGCTCCGCCACGCCCTCGGCCCAGGTGCGGAACTCCTGGCGGGTCCACTCGAAGCGGTGGTCGCCGTGGCGCACATGTCCGGCGGGCAGGCTCTCCCAGCGGACGTTGTACTCGACGTTCGGGGTCGTCACCAGCACCGTCCGGGGCCGGGCCGAGCCGAACACCGCGTACTCCAGAGCCGGCAGCCGCGGCAGGTCGAGGTGCTCGATGACCTCGCTCAGCACGGCGGCGTCGTATCCCGTCAGCCGCTTGTCGGTGTACGTGAGCGATCCCTGCATCAGCTTGACGCGGGACGCCTGCCGCTCGCCCATGCGGTCCAGCTTGAGACGCCGGCCCGCGACGGTCAGCGCACGCACCGACACGTCGACGCCGACGATCTCCGTGAACCGCGTGTCCTTCAGCAGGGCCTGCACCAACTGGCCCTGGCCGCAGCCGAGGTCGAGCACCCTGCTCGCGCCGGCCGTGTGCAGTGCCTCCAGGACGGCGGCCCTGCGCTGCTCGGCGAGCGGTACGGGGCGCTCCTCCGTGTCGGTGGTCTCGTCGACCGCGTTGTCGACGTCCTCGACGTCGAGGTCGTCGGCCTCGGCCAGCCGCACCAGTTCGAGGCGCTCCATGGCGCGGCGGGTCAGTCCCCAGCGGCGTGACAGGTAGCGGCTGGTGATGAGCTTCTGTTCGGGGTGGTCGGCGAGCCAGCCCTCACCGGCGCGCAGCAGCTTGTCGACCTCGTCGGGCGCGACCCAGTAGTGCTTGGCGTCGTCGAGGACGGGCAGCAGCACGTAGAGCTGGCGCAGCGCGTCGGCGAGCCGCAGCTCCCCTTCGAGCACCAGCTGTACGTAGCGGGAGTCGCCCCACTCGGGGAACTGCGTGTCGAGCGCGACCGGTTCGGCCTCCACCGTGCTCCAGCCGAGCGGCCCGAAGAGCGCCCGCACCAGCTCGGCGCCGCCGCGGGCGGGCAGCGCGGGCACCTCGACACGCAGCGGCATCGGGGCCTCCGCCCGCCCGGGCAGTGCGGCGCACACGCCGCGCAGGGCGCTCTTGAACACGGTGGTCAGGGCGACGGCCAGCAGTGACGACGCCGCGTAGGGGCGGTCGTTGACGTACTGGGCGAGCGCCGAGTCGGGGGCGCCGCCGCGGCCCTTGCCCTTGCCGCGCCGCACCAGGGCCACCGGATCCACCTCCAGGAGCAGTGCGGCCGTGCACCGCTCGGCGGACGCCTCGGGGTAGAAGACGTGCGCCGTGCCGTGCGAGGTGGAGAACGCCTGCGCCTTGTCGGGATGCTTGTGCAGCAGATATCCGAGGTCGGTCGCGGGGCGTTCAACGGTGCCGGTGGTACTGATCGTCAGGAACACGCGTTTGAGTATCGTCCTCATCGGCCGCCCCGACCAGGGGTTTTCGTCAGGGGACGGCCCGTGTCCGGGGCGCCACCGGGCGTGCCCGGCGCGGAGCTTCAAGGGCGCAGCAGCCGCGCGAGCTCCGCGATCTCGCGAGGGCCGACCCGGCAGCAGCCGCCGGCCATGCGTGCCCCGGCGTCACGCCATGCGCGCACCATGCCCGGGTCGTACCCGAAGCCGCCCTGCCAGGACCGGGAGACGGCGTCCCACCGTTCGCCGCTGTTGGGGTACACGACGGCCGGCTTGCCGGTGACCTCCGAGGCGAGTGCGACCGCTTCCGTGGTCTCGCGCGGGTCGCAGCAGTTGACGCCCACGGCGATGACCTGGTCACGGCCGGCGGCGAGCGCGAACGCCTCCGTGAGCGGCTGCCCGGCGCGGGTGCGGCCGCCCGCGCCGGTGTACGACAGCCACACCGGCACGCCGCACCCTTCGGCGGCGTCGAGCAGCGCCCGCGCCTCGTCCGTGTCGGGCACGGTCTCCAGGGCGAGCACGTCCGGACCGGCGGCGGCGAGCGCCTCGATCCGCGGCCGGTGGAAACGCTCCAGCTCGCGCACGCCGAGCCCGTACCGGCCGCGGTACTCGCTGCCGTCCGCGAGCATGGCGCCGTACGGTCCGACGGATGCGGCGACCCACACCTCATGGCCGGCGGCGTCCGCCGCGGACCTGGCCAGGCCGACGCTGCGGCCCAGCAGTCCGGCCGCCTGCTCCCGGCCGAGTCCCCGCCGGGCGAAGCCCTCGAACGTGGCCTGGTAGCTCGAGGTGATCAGCACCTGGGCCCCCGCCCGTACGTACGCCGTGTGCGCGGCCTCGACCTGCTCCGGGTCGTCGGCGAGCAGCCGGGCCGACCAGAGGCTGCCGGTCAGGTCGCAGCCCTGTGCCTGGAGCTGGTTGGACAGGCCGCCGTCCAGGACGACGGGGCCTTCCTCGATGGCGGCGGCGAGCGTACGGGCGGGTTTCACGGTGCTCCCCCTCCGGTCAGCTCAGCTGCGAGCTGACCTGCGACGAGATCAGTTCCAGGTGGTCGAGGTCGTCAAGGACGAGGACCTGGAGGTAGAGGCGGGACGAGCCGGTGGCGGCGTAACGCCCGATCTTGTCGACGACCTCCGCGGGCGAGCCCGCCAGTCCGTTCGCCTTCAGCTCGTCCACCTCACGGCCGATCGATGCCGCGCGACGGGCCACCTCCGCGTCGTCCTTGCCGACGCAGACCACCAGCGCGTTGGAATAGACGAGGTCGCCGGGGGCGCGGCCGGCCTTCTCCGCGGCGGCGCGCACCCGGGCGAACTGCCGCTCGGTGTCCTCGATCGACGCGAAGGGCAGGTTGAACTCGTCCGCGTACTGGGCGGCGAGGCGGGGGGTGCGGGTCGCTCCGTGGCCGCCGATCAGCACGGGGATCTTCTGCTGGGCGGGCTTGGGCAGCGCGGGCGAGTCGGACAGCTGGTAGTGCGTGCCCTCGTAGGAGAAGGTCTTGCCCACCTCCGTGGCCCACAGTCCGGTGACGATCGCCAGCTGCTCCTCGAGCCGGGCGAACTTCTCCTTCGGGAAGGGGATGCCGTACGCCTTGTGCTCTTCCTCGAACCAGCCGGCGCCCAGGCCCAGTTCGACCCGGCCGCCCGACATCTGGTCGACCTGGGCGACCTGGATCGCCAGCACACCGGGGAGCCGGAAGGTGCCGGCCGTCATCAGGGTGCCGAGGCGGATGCGCTTGGTCTCACGGGCCAGTCCGGCCAGGGTGATCCAGGCGTCGGTCGGCCCGGGCAGCCCGTCGGAGGAGCCCATGCTCAGGTAGTGGTCGGAGCGGAAGAAGGCGTCGAAGCCGAGGTCCTCGGTGGCTTTGGCGACGGCCAGCAGGGTGTCGTAGCTCGCCCCTTGCTGGGGCTCGGTGAAGATTCGAAGATCCATGGTTCCATCCTGCACCCTGGACTCCCGGCCCGGCGGCCGAAGGCTCCCTGTGAGCGTCAGGGCCCGGCGCGGCCGCGGACGGTTTCTGGCGGCCGGTCCGGTTCCCGTTCGGCGAGCCGGCGCAGCATGCCGCGTACCCGGTCGCTGGACTCGTCGGCGGCGTCTATCGTCTCGATGCACTGCCAGTAGAGCCCCTCGTCGTCCGTGGCGCAGGCGACGCCGACGAGTGCGATGCCGACGTCTCCGAGCAGCACGTTCAGAGCGAGTAACGTGGCCTCCGGGTCGGCCACTTCGGTCAGTCCCGTGGCCCGGACGGTGCCGCTGCGTACCATCGGATGGTCGAGCACGCCGCATCCGCGACCGCCGATCTCGCTCAGGCCTCTGGCCTCGCCCCGCAGTTCCGGCGGGCCGACGAGCGCCAGACGGGCGCCGATCGCCTGCGCGAGAGCCTGGGCCTGCCATGCCTCAGCGACGATCTCCGGCACCGCGCGGCTCTGGGCCAGCGCATGACGGCACATTCTGACGAGCCGTTCCGCATCCATGTACGCACCCCCGTTCGTACGAAATTCTGCTCACTGAGTTCATTACCCAGAGTGAAGCCCATTGAGCCGGAAAGCCAGGGGAATTCGGAAATCTGTGGACAGCAAGGCCGTTGTGGATAAGTCAACAACTCCGGAGAGTGACGAAGTAGCGTTGCGTGCCCGGTGGTACCGGCTGTTCCTCCCCGGTTCTCACTTCGGCGGGAAACGGATCTCGTTGCGGTCGATCTTCTCCGACAGCGCCTGAAGGGCGTCGATCCCGAGCACCTCGCAGAACTGCAGCAGGTACGCCAGCACGTCCGCGACCTCGTCGCGCACCCGGTGCGCCCCCTCCGGCTCCTCCATCACCCGCGCCGACTCCTCCGGCGTCAACCACTGGAAGATCTCGACCAGTTCGGCCGCCTCGACGCTCAGCGCCACGGCCAGGTTCTTCGGCGTGTGGTAGGGCTCCCAGCCGCGCGCCGCCGCGAACCCGGCCAGTCTGCGCTGCAGCCCTTCGACATCCAGCCCGTCGTCTCTCGTCACGGCACCAGGTCTACCACCGTCACGCCGTCGATCCCCCGCGCGCACGACGCGTCCGTGACGGTCCCCACCAGCCTGATGTGCCCCCGCGCGCACATCTCCGCCCCCAGCGCCACCAGTTGGCGGATCTGTTCGGGGTCGAGGCTGCGGTCGAAGCCGTCGGCGAGCACCGTGAGCGACTGGTAGGCCACGGGCACCTCCGCCACCTGGTCCATGGCGAGCACGCCCGGCCCGGTGAGCAGCACCAGGGCGAGCCCCAGATACCTGAGCTCCCCTTCGCCGAGCCGTCCCACGGGTGTCGAACCCAGCCCACCGCCCCGCGCGAGCAGGGCACGCACCCGCCCGCCCGCCAGTTCCTCGACCGCGACGTCGGCCACCGCTCCCGCGCACCCCATCCGTGCCGCCGTCGCAAGCCTCGCGTGCCGCTTGGCGCATTCGCTGCGTGTGCGGTGCAGGACCTCGGCCAGGTTGTCGCAGCCGCGGCGCAGCCGCCCGGCCCCCGCCGGCACGGGCCGGCGCATCCGCTCCGGCCGGGGGTCGCAGGCGAAAACCGACCGCAGTGCCACCACGACCTGTTCGGCCGCGGCGAGCACCTGTAACTGCGCCTCGGTGCTCCCCGCGACGCGCAACGGCAGCAGCGCGGTGCCGAGCCTGTCGTCGGGCAGCGGACCACGGGTGACGGTCGCGGAGCCCGCGGTGTGCCACGCCGCCTCCACGACGGACCGTGCGGGGTCACGCAGTGCCGTGGTCAGCAGGGTCCGGCCGCCGCCGGTGAGCCGTTCGCCCGCCACCCGCAGGCTCGGCTCGGTCTGCACGGCCAGGTCGAGCAGGACCGGCCCGGCCGGGCCGTCGACCGTGCAGCCGATACGGAATCCGCGCCGCCCCTGTCTGTCGGCGACCGCCCGCTCCGGGACGCATTCGGCCGGCTCGGGGAAGGCCGTGGCCAGGTCGCGGCCGGCGCCCAGGAGCGCCAGCGCCTCGCACGCCTGGAGCGCGCTGGACTTGCCGCTGCCGCTCGGCCCCGCGAAGAGTGTCATGGGGCCGAGCGGGAAGACGGCGGCACGGTGCGATCGGAAGGCGGAGAGCCGTAACTGCGTGACGGCGGGCCGGGCGTTGGTCCCGCGGCCGGGCGACGTCTGGGGACCGACGACCGGCGTTCGGCTCCCGATCGGCGTTCTCACGTCCATGACCTGCGTTTTCGTGTCCATGATCGGGACGGTACGCAGCCCTGGACACGCCGAACCGTTCCGCCTGAGGGACCTTCCTACGAATGAGGGACGGCCGCGGCCGCGGCCCCCTCGACCTCGGTGCCGACGGGTGCGAGCAGGAAGACGTTCCGGTCGACCCGGTGCATCTGGCACCCGAGTCCGAACACCACACCGCTGCTGAAGTCGAGGATCCGCTTGGCGACGTCGGTGTCGGCGCCGGTGAGGTCCAGCAGCACCGGCATCCCGGCGACCAGGTACTCGGCGACCTCGCGCGCGTCACCGAAGACCTGTACGCGCAGCACGATGAAACGACGGTGCTCGGCGGCCTCGTACTCCCGTGGGACCGTGACGTGGTCGACCCGCGACGGCCACTCGTTGCGGCCGCGCAGCGGGACGACCTGGGCCAGACCTTCCCACTGCTCGTCGGTGACGTCGTACCTCTCGTACCTACTCATGGGTCCATCCTCACCCCCCTCACCCGTTCGGCCCAACAGCGACACGGATGGAGGAACAGGAACCCGCCCGGCGCCGTGCCCGCCGCGGGCACGGCGCCGGAGCCCCGGTCGTGAGGGCGCCCCGGAACACAGCGATCCCCTGGCCCGGAGTCCGGACCAGGGGATCAGTGGATCAGGGGCAGATGCTCAGCCGCGTTCGAAGACGGCGACCGTGCGTGCCGGGACCGTGAAGGTGCCCGAACCCTTCTCGTACGCGGCCGACTTGACGGTCGGGTCCGCGCCCGCGCGCTGGACCGGGTGGAGGGCGTAGTCCTCGCCGGCCAGTGCCGCGACCCGCTGGGTCTGCTGCCGCGGACCGGCGTTGAACACCACGACCAGGTCGTCGAGCCGCATGGTGATCACGCCGGGGGTCTCGTCCTTGCCGGACAGCGGGAAGGACAGCGCCGACTGGACCTGCCCGGCGGTGGACAGGCCGAAGGCCGGTTCACCGGTGCGGATCTTCAGCAGGTCCCGGTAGGCCGCGGAGGCGCCGTCGATCTCGGCGCAGCCCACGGTCAGCGACGGGTTGCTGAGCAGCGGCTTCGCGAAGCCCCACTTGGGCTTGTTGTCGGCCGCCGGAGGCAGTCCGCGGCCGAAGCCGTTGCCGTCGCGGCAGTCCCAGTGGATGGCGTTGAACCAGTCTCCGCTGTCGTACGAGTTGCGGTCCAGCGACTTGGACCGCAGCAGGTCCGAGCCCGCCTGGGACAGCGACGGACCCTGCGACAGTGCCGACGTCGCCATCGCGAGCACCTGCATCCGGGCCCGGTCGGCCGGCGACGTGCCGGCCGGCAGCTTGAAGGCCAGGGCGTCGTACAGCGACTCGTTGTCGTGGGCGTCCGAGTAGGCGAGCGCGTCACCGGGCACGGCGGCGTAACCGGCCGGGGCGCCGTTGTAGTCGACCTCGGAGCCCTTGACGGTCCGGCCGCTGGTGTCGGTGAAGGAGTAGGACGCGAGGTTGCCGGACAGCCCGACCTTGATCAGGTCCTGGTAGTGCAGCAGCCGCGCCTTCTGCTCGGCCTCGGTGCCGTTGGCCTTCGAGGTGTTCGGGTCGGTGTAGAGACCCGAGGCGAAGCCCTGCACGCCCGGGTCCTCGTCGAACGGTCCGCCGCCGCGGACGGCGTCGCGCGCCCGGTCGGAGAAGGTGGCGATGCCGGTGCCGGCCATGTTCTTCTGGGTGGCCTGGACGAACCGCGCGTCGTCGGCGATCTCGCCGAAGTTCCAGCCCTCCCCGTAGAGGATGATCTTCTTGCCGTCCACACCGTCCCGCTCGAGCGTCAGCTCGTCGAGCGCGGCGCGCACCGCCAGGATGTTCTCCTTCGGGTGGTGTCCCATCAGGTCGAAGCGGAAGCCGTCCACCTTGTAGTCACGCGCCCAGGTCACGACGGAGTCGACGACGAGCTTGCCCATCATCGCGTTCTCCGGCGCGGTGTTGGCGCAGCACGTGGAGGTGGCGACGCTGCCGTCGGCCAGCAGCCGCTGGTAGTAGCCGGGCACGACCTTGTCCAGTACGGACTTGTCCGACTGTCCCGCGGCCACGGTGTGGTTGTAGACCACGTCCATGACGGTGCGCAGGCCGTCCTCGTTCAGCGCCTTGACCATCTGCCGGAACTCGACCGTGCGCTTCGTGCCGTCCGGGTCGGTGGAGTACGAACCCTCGGGAACGGTGTAGTGCAGCGGGTCGTAGCCCCAGTTGAACGCGTCCTTCGCGGCCGCCGCGGCGACGCAGGCCTGCTGCTCCTCCGAGTCGGGTGCGTAGACCTTCAGTTCGCACTCGGGCTGCTGCTGGTCCGACTTCTTCTCGGGGATGGTGCCGATGTCGAAGGCGGGCAGCAGATGCACGTACGAGGTGCCGGCGCCGGCGAGTTCGCGCAGGTGCCGCGAGCCCTTGCTGTCCTTGTCGGTGAAGGCGAGGTAGGTGCCCTTGTTCTCTGCGGTGGCGTCCGCGATGGAGAAGTCGCGGACGTGCAGCTCCTGGATCTGGGCGTCCTTCAGGGGCACCGCCGCGGGCTTCTTCAGCGTCGACCAGCCCTTGGGCGCGAGAGACCTGTCGGCCAGGTCGACGACGACGCTCTTCTCCGAGTCCGCCGTCAGCGCCAGCGAGTACGGGTCGGTGACCTTGTTGGTGACGACCTTCTGGACGGAGGGCGCCCAGACCTTCACGTTGTACCGGTAGGTGTCCCCCTTCCAGCTCCTGCTGCCCTTGACCGACCAGACGCCGCTCGCCTCGTCGCGCCGCATCGCGACGGTCCTCCCCTCGAGTTCGAGGGAGACGTGCTGGGCGGTGGGCGCCCAGAGCCGCAGTGTCGGCACGCCCTTGCGGTCGAAGGTGGTGCCGAGGTCGGCCTTGGTGGCCCCGGCCGCGTACACGTCGTCGAGAACTCCGGCGATCTGCACCCCGGTGGCCGTGACCACGGCTCCGTTGGCGGCGTACTGGGCCGCCACGAGCTGGCTCTTCAGCGCTTCCCGGATGCGGTCGCGGTCACGCGGGTCGACCGTGTGGGCGGTGTACTTCGACAGGTGCGGGAACTTGCCCTTCTGCGCGTCGGTGAGCTCCGTCCTCGCGAGGCGCAGCACGCGGCGGTCACCGGTGAGCGCGCCGTCCTTGATCGCGATCGAGCCGTCGCGCGAGTAGAGCAGGGCGCTGGAGGCGGCGGCTTCGCTGCCGTTCCAGACGACCGTGTTCTCGTCGATCCAGACCGCCTGCGCCTTGGTCAGGTCCAGTGCCGCTCCGCCGCCCTTGGGCTGCGGAAGCAGGTACTTCTCCTGGCCGGCGAGCAGCCACACCTCGTGGCCGTGGGCCTTGAGGTCGAGCGACTGGTCGGACGGCAGGTCCTTCTCGTCGCCCTTGTGGAGGATGTAGCTGAGCGACGTGGCGCCGGGGGCCAGCGGCACCTCGTAGACCGCGCCGTACGCGTCGGTCCGCACCGGCTCCAGCGGCTTCGACCAGTCGGTCGGGTTCGAGGCGCCGGTCCAGGTGTGCAGGCCCCAGCCGGCGTGGTCGCCGTCGGCCCGCTTGTAGTGCAGGATCGCCTTGCCGGTGTCCTGGGGCGGGTAGGCGCCCTCGGGGGCCGTGTTCCGCACCTCCGGCTTGCCCTGCTCGATCCAGACCTCGCCGGTCCTGGACAGATCGATGCTGCGGTCGGCGTCGGTGTCCTTCACGCCGTCCTTGTTCACGGCGATGAAGCCGACGGAGGAGGCGCCGGGCTTGAGCTTGACGTAGGCGAAGGCGCCGTAGGCGTCACGGCCGGTGAACGGCTTGCCCGCGGGCCAGGTGGTGCCTTCGCCCTCGGCGATGTCGCCCCAGGTGTACAGGCCCCAGTCGTCGTAGTTCCCGTCGGCGCGCTTGTAGTGGACGATCGCGTAGTCGCGCTGGGTGGCGCTCGGCGGCTGCTCGACGGCCGGGGCGCCGCTGGTGGTGGCGGCCGTGGCACTCGCGGTACGGCCGGAGCTGTCGACGACGACGGCCTTGTAGCGCAGGGCCGTTCCGGCCGGGGCCGTGATGTGCTGGGTGACCTTGTAGGGGGCGTGGTCGGCGGAGCCGAGGACCTGCCACCTGCCGTTGCCGGTCTGGGCCGCGAAGACGACACGGTTCAGCTGCCCGCCGTCGACGTCCGCGGAGATCTCGACGGTGCCGGTGGCGCCGGCCTCCGGTGCCTCGAGCGTGATCGACGGCACGGCGGCGGGCGCGGCGAGCGGCCCGGCCGCCCTGAGGACGACGGAGGCGAGCGCGGGGACGGTCACCTCGATCTTCTTGTCGGCTCCGCTGCGGACGGTGCCGTCGGCGCCGTGGATCGCGGTGAAGTCCATGGCGGCCGAACCTGTCGGCACCTGGACGGTCTTCGGCTCCGTGGCGTTGTTGACCGCGACGACGTACTCGGTCGCCGCCCGGGCGTCGGTGCGGGAGAAGGCGTACACCGAGCCCTGCGCGTACCGCTGCTGCTGGATGCCGTCACGCAGCGCGGGGTGCGCCTTGGTGAGCTTCGCGAGTGCGGCGATCTGCCGGTAGAGCGGGTGCGACGTGTCGTACGCGTCCTCGGCGTGGGTGCGGCCGGTGCCGATCTGGTCGTCGTCCAGGAAGTCGGCGGTCTTCGAGGCGAACAGCGTCTGACGGGCGTCCTTGTCGCCGCCGGCCCCGGTGTATCCCTGCTCGTCGCCGTAGTAGACGACGGGGTTGCCGCGGCTGAGGAACATCAGCTCGTTGGCGAGCCGGTAGCGCTTCAGCAGCTCGGCGTCGTCGGCGTCCTTGTTGTCCTGCGCCAGGAAGGTGCCGAAGCGGCCCATGTCGTGGTTGCCGAGGAAGGGCACGGATTCGTAGGCGTTGGCCTTGTCCGTGGTGTAGCGGTAGTCCTGCGAGAAGAGGTTCGCCAGCTTCTCGGCGGATCCGCCCTGCGAGGCGAAGGTGCGTGCCGCGTCCTGGAACGGGAAGTCGAGCGTGGCGTCGAGACGGCCCTGGGTGACGTACTTCGAGGTGATGGCCGGGTCAGCGGAGTAGACCTCGCCGAACATGAAGAAGTCGTCACGGCCGCGCTTCGCCGCGTACTCGTCCAGCGAGGTCGCCCACTGTGTCCAGAACTCGGTGTTGACGTGCTTGACCGTGTCGATGCGGAAGCCGTCGATGTCGAAGTCGCGGACCCAGCGCTGATAGATCTTCTCCATGCCCTCGACGACCTCGGGACGCTCGGTCCACAGGTCGTCCAGGCCGACGAAGTCGCCGTGCTCGGAGGACTCGCCGGCGAAGGTCGAGTCACCGCGGTTGTGGTACATCTCCGGGTCGTTGAGCCAGGAGGGGACCTTGAGGTTCTTCTTGGCGCCCGGCACGACGGGGGTGCGCGGGAAGGAGTCCTCGTCGGTGCGGGGGAAGCGCCTGGTGCCGTCGGCGTAGTCGCTGTCGTCGAACGGCACGCCGTCCTCGGTCAGATAGGGGAAGGCGCCCTTGGAGAGGTAGCCGTACGACTTCTCCTTGTAGTCCACGACGTCGGCGGTGTGGTTGGTGATGACGTCGAAGAAGACCTTCATGCCCTTGGCGTGGGCCTTGTCGATCAGCCTCTCCAGGTCGGCGTTGGTGCCGAAGTGCGGATCGACCTGGGTGAAGTCGGTGATCCAGTAGCCGTGGTAGCCGGCGCCCGCATCCTTCCCCTCGCCCTGCACGGGCTGGTTCTTGAAGATGGGCGCCATCCAGATGGCGGTGGTGCCGAGACCCTTGATGTAGTCCAGCTTCTCGGTGAGCCCCTTGAGGTCACCACCCTGGTAGAAGCCTTTGTCGGTGGGGTCGTAGCCGGTGGTGAGGCGCGAACCGGTCAGTCCGCCGCGGTCGTTGTTCCTGTCGCCGTTCGCGAAGCGGTCGGGCAGGACGAAGTAGAACTGCTCGCGGGTGAGGTCGTGGCGGGCCGGCTCCGCGGCGAGCGATCTGTCCGACGGCGGCTTCGGCGGTTCGGGCGCCGCGGCCGCCGGAAGGGCGGTCACGAGCGCCGCGACCGTCGCCGTCGCCGCGGCGGCGGCCACGATGTGGCGCAGCGGGACACGGGGGCGTATCAAGGCGGGTCTCTCCTGGATGAGGGTGGGTTGTGGTGCGAGTGCGGTGCCCCGCGCCCGGGGAGGGACGCGGGGCAGCACGGGGGTGGCGTCAGTTGCGCCAGGTGTCGTTCAGCGTGACCTTGCCGGAGGACGGGACGGTGGCGGTGCGGTTGGCGCCGCTCTCCCAGGTGACGTTGCCTGCTCCGTCCTTGCGGATGTACTTGTACTCGAAGGGCGTGCCCGCGGCGAGGTTCACGTCCGCCTTCCACACGGGGTAGGCGGCCGGGTCGAGCTTGACCGCGCCGGCGGGGTTCCAGTTGCCGAGCGCCGGCTGGTTGCCGGTGACATAGATGTTCTGGCCGACGACCGTGGTGGCGTTGACGGCGAAGGACGCGCCCGCGCTCACCGGTCCGGGATCGGTCGAGCCGCCGCCGCAGTCCCGCGCGCCGGCGTGCAGTGCGACGGCGGTGCCGGCGCCGAGCGTGGCGGTGAACTGCCCGGAGCCGTTGACGGCGACGCTCCTGCCGCTCTGCACGTCGCAGTAGGTGCCGGCCGGCAGGGAGGTCTGGAAGGTGCGGGTGAGCGCGGCGCCCTCCTGGTTGATGGCCACGTACGCCTTGTCGCCCCGCCCGAAGGCGATCTGGTCGGCGCCGTTGTCCCACCAGTTGGTGACGCCCTGGCCGCGGGCGGTGTTGCGGAAGCCGACCATCGAGGAGATCTCGCGCCAGGCGTGCTGGCACTTCCACCCGTCGCTGTAACAGCTGCTCACCGCTCCGCCGTTCGGCGGGCCGGCGTCGTGGTTGGTGAACTCGTAGCCGGAGTGGACGTCGGGCGAGCCGTACGGCCAGGCGAGCATGAAGACGTGGGCCAGTGTGTAGTTGGCCCCGTCCTTGTAGGTGAGGGTGTCGCCGCCGCGCTCCGTGTCGTGGTTGGCGACGAAGACGGCGGACGTCCCGGACTCCATGAAGCCCCAGCCCTCGCCGAAGTTCTTCAGGTGGGCGAGGCTCCCGCCGGTGAAGACCTGCTTGAGGCCGCGTCCGTAGCGGAACTCCTGGACGTCGCCGCTGCCGAGGTACTCGCTCGGGGAGACGGCCTCGCCCGCGCCGTGGATGGCCTCGTGCTTCCAGTAGACGCCCGGGTTCGCGAGCTTGGCCTTGATGGCGGCCAGGTCGTCGGCGGGCATGTGCTTGGAGGCGTCGATGCGGAAGCCGTCGACGCCGAGCGACAGCAGGTCGTTCAGATATCCGGCGATCCGGCCCCGGACGTACTCCTCGCCGGTGTCCAGGTCCGCGAGCCCGACGAGCTCGCAGTTCTGCACGTTCCCGCGGTCCTGGTAGTTGTTGATCTGCGAGGTGCAGTTGTCCATGTCGGGCGAGGAGTACAGACCGGGGTAGTTGTACTTCGTGTACGCGGATCCGCCGGTACCGGTGCCGGAACCGGCGGACATGTGGTTGATGACGGAGTCGGCGATGACCTTGACGCCCGCCGCGTGGCAGGTGTCCACCATGCTCTTGAAGGCGGCGCGGTCACCGAGACGACCCGCGATCCGGTAGCTGACGGGCTGATAAGAGGTCCACCACTGGCTGCCCTGGATGTGCTCCTGGGGCGGCGAGACCTGTACGAATCCGTAGCCGGCGGGGCCGAGGGAGTCGGTACAGGCACGGGCGACCGCGTCGAACTTCCACTCGAACATCACCGCGGTGACGTCCTTGTCGCCGGGTGGGGCGGCCTGGGCGGTGCTGGGGGCCGTGACGGCGACGGCGGCTCCTGCCACAACGGCGAGTGCCGCGGCCACGGTTCTGCTGGCCATGATTCCTCCTGGGCTCACAGGAAGGTGCGGATGCGAGGGGTCAGCCTCGTGCGGCAACGCGCCGTGCCCGCAAGGCCTTGGGGATTTCTTGCTGCAAGAAGTCTGAAACTCGTTGCGGACGAGACCGTATGGCCCGTCCGGCCGCCGGTCAACCCTTCGGGCAGACTCCGGTGACATGCTTGAAAACCCACTGTTTCCTGGCCGCAAACTCTTTCGCAAGCCATTGCAACGGTGTTACGTTCAACCATGACTCCGGTCCGGTCGGCCGGGGGTTCCGGTCAGTGCCGGGGCCCTACGCGCCCGGCCGGCCGGGCCGGTCACCGGCTCAGGGGCCGGAACGCCTCAACAGGCCCCGGAGTCACGGGTACCGGCCCCCCACCCCCACTCACCGGCCGATGCCCCACAAGCTGGAGGCCCGGGGCCGCAGACAGACCCCGCCGCAGCCCCGACCAGGGGCAGGCCCCGGGCTTCCGACCCGCCTTACGGCGCCGCCGCGTTCACCTGACCGCGACGGCGCCCCGGCCGATCGGCTCCGTCTCAGCGCCGCCACGCACCGTCAGTTCCCGCCGAAGCGCCCCGGCACCGCCCCTACCGCCGACGCGCTCCCGGCCGATCGGCGTCTGCCCGGCGCCGTCTCAGCGCCGCGGCGCGCCCGTCGAGCCGCGCACCACGAGTTCCGGCTGGAAGACGAACTCCGTGCGCTGCACCGGGTTTCCGTCGATCTCCTCGACCAACGCGTCGACCGCCGCCGTCGCCATGGCCTGCACCGGCTGACGCACCGTCGTGAGCGGCGGGTCCGTGAAGGCGATGAGCGGCGAGTCGTCGAAGCCGACGACCGAGACGTCCCCGGGCACCTCGAGCCCCCGCGCCCGCACCGCCCTGATGGCGCCGAGCGCCATCAGGTCGCTGCCGCAGACGATGCCGGTGCACCCCTGGTCGAGCAGCAGGCCGGCGGCCGCCTGGCCGCCCTCGACGGAGAAAAGCGTGCGCTGGATGAACCCCTGCGCCTCGTCCGCGCCCAGCCCCAGCATCGCCTGGAGGGCCTCGGTGAAGCCCTCGGCCTTGCGCAGCGAGGGCACGTAGCGGGTGGGGCCGATGGCCAGACCGATGCGCTCATGGCCGAGTTCGACGAGGTGCCGCACGGCCATCCGCGCCGCGGACCGGTCGTCCGGCGAGACGAACGGCGCCTCCACGGCTTCGTTGTAACCGTTGATCAGGACGAACGGGATGCCACGGCCCGCCAGTTTCAGGTAACGGGAGGGGTCGGCCGTCGTGTCGGCGTGCAGCCCGGAGAGGAACACGATGCCCGTGACGCCGCGTTCCTCGAGCTGCTCGACCAGCTCGTCCTCCGTCGAACCGCCGGGCATCTGCGTGCACAGCACGGGCGTGTAGCCGTGGCCCGCCAGCACCTGTTCGATGACCTGCGCGAACGCGGGGAAGATCGGGTTCGTCAGCTCGGGGATGATCAGGCCGACGAGCCCGGCGCTGCGTTGCCGCAGGCGCACGGGCCGCTCGTAACCGAGCACGTCGAGGGCGGCCAGCACCTTGTGCCGGGTGGCGGCGGCGACGCCGGCCTTGCCGTTCAGCACCCGGCTGACCGTGGCTTCGCTGACCTCCGCCTGGAGGGCGAGGTCGGCGAGCCTCGGGGCGCCGTTTCCGTCGCCCCGAGGCAGCGGGATCGTCACACCGCCCACCAGACTGTGGTGTCGGCGGGCAGCTCCGCCATGTCGTCCACGATCATCACCGTCTCGTTGGCGAGCAGGGTGCGGCCGGGCAGCGGGACGCGGACCGTCGCACCGGTGGTGTTGGCGGTGCAGACGAAGCCGTCGCGGCGGAAGGCGAGCACGCCCTCGGGCGACTCCAGCCACTCCACGGCCGTCCCGGCGCCGAGGCCCGGGTGCTCACGGCGCACCGCGAGCGCGCTGCGGTAGAGCTCCAGCGTGGAGCCGGGGTCGCCGGTCTGCGCCTCGACGCTCAGCCCGCCCCAGGAGGCGGGCTGCGGCAGCCAGCTGCCGCCGCTGCCGAAGCCGTACGAGGAGCCTTCCACGGTCCACGGGATCGGCACCCGGCAGCCGTCGCGGTATCCGTCCTGGCCGGCCGCGCGGAAGAACGACGGGTCCTGGCGCACCTCGTCCGGGAGGTCGGTGACGTCGGGCAGGCCGAGTTCCTCGCCCTGGTAGATGTAGGCGGAGCCGGGCAGGGCCAGCATCAGCAGCGTCGCGGCGCGGGCCCGGCGCAGGCCGAGCTCGCGGTCCCCGGCCGTGCGGAGCTGGGTGCCGAGGCCCGCCGGGTTGGCGAAGCGGGTGGCGTGCCGGGTGACGTCGTGGTTGGAGAGCACCCAGGTGGCGGGGGCGTCGACCGGGCGCATCGCGGCGAGCGAGCTGTCGATGACGGCGCGCAGCTCGGCGGCGTCCCAGGGGGTGCCGAGGTACTGGAAGTTGAACGCCTGGTGGAGCTCGTCGGGGCGCACGTAGTTCGCGGTGCGCTCCACGGTCGGCGTCCATGCCTCCGCGACGGCGATCCGGTCGTCCGGGTACTCGTCGAGGATGGTGCGCCAGCTGCGGTAGATCTCGTGCACACCGTCCTGGTCGAAGAACGGCATGACATCGTTTCCGAGCAGCTTGACCTGGTCGGTGCCGCCGAGGTCCGGCAGGCCCTCGGCCTTGACCAGGCCGTGCGCGACGTCGACGCGGAAGCCGTCCACGCCCATGTCCAGCCAGAAGCGCAGGATCGAGCGGAACTCGTCGGCGACGGCCGGGTTGTCCCAGTTGAAGTCGGGCTGCTCCGGGGCGAAGAGGTGCAGGTACCACTCGCCGTCCTCGGTACGCGTCCAGGCCGGGCCGCCGAAGATGGACTCCCAGTCGTTGGGCGGGAGTTCACCGTTCTCCCCCTTGCCGGGGCGGAAGTGGTAGCGGGCCCGCAGCGGGGACCCGGGTCCCTCGCGCAGCGCGCGCTTGAACCACTCGTGCTGGTCGGAGGAGTGGTTGGGGACGAGGTCCACGATGATGCGCAGACCCAGTTCGTGGGCGTCACGGATCAGCGCGTCGGCGTCGAGGAGCGTGCCGAACATCGGGTCGATGGCACGGTAGTCGGCGACGTCGTAACCGGCGTCGGCCTGCGGGGACGCGTAGAAGGGGCTGAGCCAGACGGCGTCGACACCGAGGTCCTTCAGGTACGGCAGTCTGCTGCGCACGCCTTCGAGATCGCCCATGCCGTCGCCGTTCCCGTCGGCGAAGCTGCGCGGATAGACCTGGTAGATCACCGCGTCGCGCCACCAGCCCGTGTGCGTGCCGGACGTGGGGGCGGCGGGGGCAGCAAGGTGCTGGGTCATGTCATCCCTGGAGGTGATGGGGTGGGGTGCGACGCCGGCCCGGGGATCAGGCGCGGACCGGCGTCGCCGCTTCATACGAGTGGTCAGCCCTTGACGGCACCGGCGGACATACCGGTCACCAGATGCCGCTGGGCGAAGAGGAACACGAGCGCGGCCGGGATGGCGATGAGCACGGAGGCCGCCGCCATCGGGCCCCACTGGGCGCCGTACTGGTTGACGAACTTCTGCAGACCGCCCGCGAGCGTCAGGTTCTCGTCGCCGACCATGAAGGCGGAGGCGTACGCCACCTCGCCCCAGGCGGTGATGAACGAGTAGAACGCGGTGACCGCGATGCCGGGCTTGGCCAGCGGCAGGATCAGCCGCCAGAACGTGCCGAACGGGGTGAGCCCGTCGACCTGGCCCGACTCGTCGATCTCCATCGGGATCGTGTCGAAGAAGCCCTTCATCATCCAGGCGCAGAACGGGACGGCGATGGTCAGGTACGTGACGACCAGGCCCACCGGCTGGTTGAGCAGCCCCATCGTGGCCATGATGTTGTAGATCGGCACGATCAGGACCGCGACGGGGAACATCTGGGTGATGAGCAGGGTCCACATCAGTCCGCGCTTGCCGGGGAACCGGAAGCGGCTGACCGCGTAGCCCGTGGTCGCGGAGACGAAGACGCCGAGGACGGTGGTGAGGCCCGCGATGAGCAGCGAGTTGCCGAACCAGGTGAGGAATTCGGTGTTCTCGAGCAGGTCGGTGTAGTTCGCGAGGGTCGTTTCCTTCACGAAGTCCGTGGTGATCGCGTACTTCGCCGGCTTGAGGGAGGTGAGGAAGACCCACAGCACCGGGAAGACGGCGATCACTGAGGCCACGATCAGTGTGGCGTGCAGACCGACGGAGGCCAGCGGCGAACGGCGGCCGCGTCGGGACGTGTTCACGGCGGTGGTCACCAGACTTCTCCCTGCTTGCGGAGGACTCGCCGGTAGACCGCGGCGAAGAGCATCAACAGGACGAGGATCAGCACGCCCCACGTGGACGACTGGGCGAAGTCCCGCGGGCTGATCTCGAAGGCGAACTTGTACGCCTGGGTGACCAGGATCTGCGTCGCCTCGCCGGGCCCGCCCCGGGTGAGCAGGAAGATCACCGGGAACATGTTGAACGTCCAGATGGTGCTCAGCAGGATCACGGTGGTGCTCACGGAACGCAGTCCGGGCAGCGTGATGTTGCGGAACCGCTGCCAGGCGCTCGCGCCGTCCATCTCGGCGGCCTCGTAGAGCTCGCCCGGGATGGACTGGAGGCCGCCGAGGAGGGCGACCATCATGAACGGCACACCCAGCCAGACGTTCACGGCGATCACCGAGAACTTGGCCCAGGTCGGGTCGTTCAGCCACGGCACGGCGTCGATGCCGCCGCCCGCGAGGATCTTGTTGAGGAGTCCGTTGTCCTGGTTGTAGAGGAAGCGCCAGGCGAAGACGGAGACGAAGCCGGGCACCGCCCAGGGCAGGATCAGCAGCATCCGGTAGAAGGAGCGGCCGGCGATCCTGCGGTTGAGCATGTTGGCGAGGCCGAGGCCGAGGACGAAGGTGACCGAGACGCACGCCACCGTCCACAGCAGCGTCCAGCCGAGCGTGCCGAGGAACTGGTCTCCGGTCAGGGCCTCCGTGTAGTTCTCCAGGCCCACGAACTCGTAGGTGGCGGGGATCTCGTTGACGCCGATGCTCCGGGCGACGTTCCGCTCGTTCGCGTCCGTCAGCGACAGGTAGATGCCGCGGAACAGCGGGTAGCCGATGATCACGGCGATCACGACGGTCACCGGGGCGACCATCGCCCAGGCGTACCAGTGTGTGGAGAGGGAACGCTTGAGCTTCCGCTCGGGCTTGCCAGTACCGCGGCTCCCGGCCCGGGGGCAAAAGCCCCCCGCCCTACCCCCCCTCATGGGTGGGGGGTGCACAGCCCAAACGCGGCCCAACGAACAGGTAAAT
>NZ_JBSGZJ010000010.1:0-42114 GCF_053610925.1 Streptomyces sp. NPDC054847
GTCCGGCAGGCCCGGTTGCCCCGGTTGCGCCGGTTGCGCCGGCGTGACAGTCGCCATCGCCATCGCCGTAGGTCGGCTTGTCCCTGCACTCGTCGCCACCTGCGTGGCTCGGCACGCTCACGTGTGTGCCAAAAGTGTGTGCGGCTGAAGCTGCGGCTGGGCCTGCCACACCCGCTGCCAGAACCAGGACGAGCGAGGTGAGCGAGGCACCGGTAATCCACTTGTCTAGCCGGGGCAGCGGTCCCAGGCGGGATCCGGTCCTGTACTCAGGGCTCATGAACCTACTCCTCGTTCAACGGGATCGGGCACGTTCCCGAGCCCAGCAGCAGCAACCTTGACCCGTGTGCAGTTGATCCATCGCCACCCCCGCCGTAACGCGCCGATTATCAATAAATCGGAGCAATCGAGACTGTGCAGGGAACGTCCGCGGGCCATGCCGCCGAGGGGGAGGCAAAGTCGTCGTGGCTGCGGCGCCATTGGACGGCCGCCCGTCCGGCCCGGTCCGCTCCAGTTGCCCGGTCTGGGCCAGGTTCACGACGTCGCGGACAGACGGGGGGCGTTCTTCGGTGTCATGCCCACTCGACTTCGAGTTCGGCGAGTGCGACTCGTTGGTTGTCGTTCAGCTTGTCGCGGCGGGTCTTGGGGTTGGAGATCCAGGTGCCGAGTTTGACTTGGTGTTCCTGGCCGTCGAGGACGACGGTTTCCGTCCATCTCGTTCGCTCTTACCGCCTGTGCGGGCGGCTCTTGGAGGCCGTGGCAGGCCGCCAGACAGAGGCTCTCTCCCTCGGGCAGCATGTTCTGGCCGTGCGGGCGGTGTCTGGCCTATGCCGCGCCCTGCGGTGCCAGCAGCTCGAACAGGCTGGAGAAGCCCTGGTCGCCATGGCCGTCTGCGATGCGGCGGTCCATCAGTTTCTTGACCTCTCGCATCCGCACGGCCTCCACGCCGAGGGACTCGCGGTGGCCGATCAAGTCGTCCATCAGCGCCGCCTGGACGTCGAGCGAGCCGAGGTCCGGCCCGTACTTCCCGCTCTCGACCGCTTGGGCCATCGAGGTCAGCAGTGCCGGGAAGACGGCCAGGGAGGCGCCGAACCGCTCGGTGAATCCGGCCAGGTCGGCCCCCTCCGCGCGGAGCAGGCGGAGGGTGTGCAGGTAGCCGATGAGCAGTTCGTAGGAGGTGGCGACCTGGGCCAGGAACTCGACGGCGGCGGCGCCGGGTTCCTCGCCGTGGTAGGTGACGGTGCCCAGTTCCCGCAGGGTGGCCTCGTGGGCGGCGAAGGCGCTGCCGGAGCCACTGAAGGCGAAGAGGATGTTCGGGGTGCCCACGTAGGGCGGGTCTCCCATGACCTTGCCGTCGAGGTATCCGGCGGCGCCGTGGTCGCGCGCCCGGCGCTCATTGGCGCGGGCCTGGGAGGGCGAGCCGCTGGTGAGGTTGACCAGTGTGCGGCCGGTGATCGCGGTGCCGACGGAGGTCAGCACCTGCTCGACCGCGGTGCCGTCGAGCAGGGCGACCACCACGAGCGGGCTGGCCGCGACCGCCTCCGCGGCGGTGGGGGCGGTGGTGGCGCCTGCGTCGGTCAAGGGGGCGGCCTTGGCCGCGGTGCGGTTCCAGACGGTGGTGGGGTGCCCGTGTTCAAGGAATGTCCTGGCGATCGCCGAGCCCATGGCGCCGAGGCCGAGCACGGTGACGGGGCGCGCTTCGGCGGCCGTGGGGTTGTTGGTGTCCGTTGCTGTGGTCATGGGGGGACCTCCTGACAGTCAGAACGAGGAAGCAGAACGAGGAATCAGACGAAGAAGCTGTCGTGGCGGACGAAGAACTCCGCGCGCTCCTCCTCGCTGAGTCCTGCCAGCTCGGTGACGCCCTCGAAGTAGTCCTCGCGGGGTGCGCCGGGCGCGAAGAGCATGAGCATGGAGGCGGGTTCGCCGGACTCGTTGCGGAAGGCGTGCAGGCTACCGACCGGCACGTACAGGTAGTCGCCGGAAGTTGCGTCGACCCAGCGGCGGCCGTCGAACAGCCGCATGGTGCCGGACAGGATGAAGAACGACTCCGACATCGCCCTGTGGAAGTGCGTGCTCGGCCCACTGGCCTCCGGCCCCATGTCCACCCGGTAGAGGCCGTACTCGCCGTTGGTCGAGAGCGTGGTGGACAGGTAGTGGAACGCGGTGCCCTGCGAGACGGCGGGGTCGGTGGGCTTCGCGACGAAGTCAGGCGCGGTGCTCGCGGGCCGGAAACCGGCGCTGACCTCGCCGTGTTCACCGAAATAGCGAGGGTCGGGGTAGGACATGGGGATTCCTTTCGGGGTGCGTGGCGCCGACCTGGTCGCCGACCACTAACGGCCTCTGACCGGCCGTGGTGGCCGGCCAGGGCCAAGGGCAGCATGCACAGCCCCTGAGCCCCCTGCAGCGCTCCTTGTTCGTACGGCTGAAGACGTGACCAGCTTCGCCACCGCCGTGACCTGGAACAACACCGATCCGCTGAAGTACCGTGCAGTGCGGCTAAGCAATCGGGGGGCGGGGAGCATGGAGCGACAGGAGCTGGAGGCTTTCCTGACGCTGGCCGAGGAACTGCACTTCGGGCGCACCGCCCACCGCCTGGGTCTGTCGGCCGGACGGATCAGCCAGGTCATCCAGACACTGGAGCGCCGGGTCGGGGTGCCGCTGTTCGAGCGCACCAGCCGTCGCGTCACCCTCACCCCGGTCGGCGAACGGCTCCGCGACGACCTCCTGCCCGCGCAGCGGATCATCAGTGAGGCGCTCGCCCGCGCGGTCGCCGCGGGGCGCGGCGTCACCGGCTCCCTGCGGATCGGCTATTCCAGTTCGATGGCCGCCAACCTGCTGCTCAAAACCATTCAGAAGTTCCGCACGGCCTATCCGGACTGCGATGTGACGATCCAGGAGATCCAGCTCTCCGATCCCTACGGACCACTGCGCAGCGAGCAGGTGAACCTCCAGGTCACCGAACTGCCCGTGGACGAGCCGGACCTCGTCGCCGGACCCGTGCTCTACTCCTCCGAGCGGGCCCTCATGGTCTCCAGCTCCCACCCTCTGGCCCGACGCGAGACGGTCTCACTCGAAGACCTCACCCATGAAACCCTGCTGACCATCGGCGGCGCGGTCCCCCAGCACTGGCTCGACTACAACTTCCCGCGCCGGACGCCCTCCGGACGCCTGATCCCACAAGGCCACGCGGCGATCTCCTGGCAGGAAATCCCCTTCCTCGTCGCCGCGGGCGAGGGTGTCTCGCTCGCCTGCACCGAAGCCGAATCCCACTACTCCACTCCCGGCGTCACCTGGGTACCGATCGAGGAATCCCTCCCCTGCCGCTTCGCCCCCATCTGGCCGAAGCACGGCACGAGTGCCCGCGTACGGGCCTTTCTGGAGGCGCTGCACACCACGGCGCCAGTGGGGCGTCGATAGGGTCTATCAGGAATTGGCCACGCCGTTTCGCTTGGGTATGGCGGGTGATGGGGCAGAAATACGAAAGTGCCTTCCTGACCTGGGACGATGAGCCTTGCTGAGAGGTTCTGTCGGTCCAAGCGGAGGGCACTTTCTACGTGCAGGCTATCTTGCGTCCCCGGGTTCATGTCAGTACTGATGGCTGGGGTGTGGTCGGGTCATGCCGGGGCACGGTTGCTGGCAGATCTTGCCGATGCCACCGGGCTGACCAGCGCATATTCCACCGCGTTGCGCTCGCTTCGCCCGCGCGGGACCGGACATGATCCCGGCAGGATTGCCACCGATCTCGCGGTGATGCTCGCCGATGGCGGCGAGACCATCACAGATCTGGCCGTACTGCGTGACCAGGCCGAGGTGTTCGGCCCCATCGCTTCGACACCGACGGCCTGGCGGATGCTCGCCGACGTTGACGAGCGGGCGCTGGCTTCTTTGCGCTCGGCCCGAGCCCAGGCTCGGGAAGTCGCCTGGCTGCAGGCTGCCGGAGTGGTGATAGCGGGGCGGGCTTTGAACCACGTCCATGATGCGGGCGCCTGTTTGACCGACTTGCGCCGCCCCGGTTATGTTGCGCGCCATGCACCGATCCGCGTTTCTGACGACACGAGGTCATGTCGACCTGAAGCGTGTCTGCTCGGCAGCGTGTCGGAGGTCCTGACCGTCGGCGACCGCTCCGCGGACCCTTCGACCCGGCCCTGCCTCCTGGCGGCCACTCGAATTCCGCAGCGTTCTCGCGTACTGGTGAATCAGCGCTCCTCGCACGGAGCTCTCCGCGTATGCCCCTGCCCTGACCGTCGGATCCTGGAATCGGTCGCCTCCCGGGCTCATTCGGCATGACGCACCACCGCCCAGGATCTGGAAGGCCCCCTCGTGGACAGACCTACGACGTCCGCCAACTACCCCGCTCCGCTGCGCCGCTCCGACATACGGCCCGCGGCGACGCCCCTGCGTCGTGCATCCGGCACCGGTGCCGTACTCGGCGCGATTCTCGATCACGGCCCCGTCGCACGCAGCACCATCGCCCGGCTCACCGGGCTGTCACCCGCCTCAGTCAGCGCCCACTGTGGCGCGCTGATCACCAGAGGACTTGTCAGGGAAGGCCCGGAGACGGCCGGACCCCGAGGGCTGGGCCGCCCGCACATACCCGTCGAGGTCGACACCGGCCGTTACCTCCTCGCCGGTGCGCACATCGCGGTGACCCACACGACGCTTTCGCTGATGGACCTGACCGGGCGGATCGTCGCGGCGAACAGGGAGCCGCACGAAACCACGGAACCCAGCCAGGTAATCGCAGGCGCGGCAGCCGGACTCGCCCGCCTGCTGTCCGCACACGGCACGGACAGGACCGCCCTGGCACTGGGCGTCGCCACCGGGCACTGGGTGGATCCCGCCGCGGGGGTCGTGGTGCACCACCCCCAACTCGGTTGGCGTGGCGTGCCGGTGCGGGACGAACTCGCCCATGCGACGGGACTTCCTGTGCACGTCGACAGCCACTCGCGATCACTCGCACGTGCCGAGCAGCTCGTCGGAGAGGCAGCCACCCGGGCCAGTGCCGTCGTGCTCTTCATCGGCAATGTCGTCGACGCCGCGTTCGTCACGGCGGGCGGTGTACACCAGGGCCCCCGCTTCGGGGCGGGCAACGTGGCTCATCTCCCTGTCGGCTCGAGCGGCGCAGCCGCGTCCTGCACCTGCGGCACGGCAGGTTGCCTCCAGTCGCAGGTCTCGGAACCGGCCATGGTCCGGCGCGCGGCCGAACAGGGCCTGCCTGTTCCGTCGTTCGCCGCGCTGCTGGACCGCGCCGTCGGCGGTGATCCGGCCGCAGGGGAACTGTTCCGAGAACGTGCCCGCCTCGTCGGCAAGGCGGCGGCCGTCCTGCTCGACATGTTCGACCCCGAGGTGCTGGTCGTCGTCGAACCCGGCACCGGCCGGTTGCCCGGATGCATGGCGGAGTTGCGGGCGGAAGTAGGCCGGCGCTCCCTCGTGTGCGACGACGCCGAGCGGTCCGTGGTGCCCAGCAGCTTCACGGGCTCCGTACTCGCAACGGCCGGCGCTGCGGTTGCGCTGGGTGCCCTGCACGACGACCCGCTGGGGCCGTGGCCGGCGCTGCCCGCCGTGTCATGAAACGCCCGCGTCGCGAAGCCCAGCGTCAGGAACCCCTCTGCCATGAACCGCGGTGCCGTGCCCTTCTGGGCGCAACCGCCGTGCACCGCCCGGGAATTCGACTTAATTCAGAAAGTTGCATTGTTGACCGGCCCTGACGCGGAACGGGATGATGGATTCATGAGCAGCCCGCAGGGGATTCGACGGTACGCGCCCGACGTGGCGCGACACCGTTGTGTGATCCGGCCGGCAGAAGCTCGAATCCGGCGCTCCTGTTGTTGCTGTCGAGCAAGCCGGTAATTCTCTGGTCGCGGCCATGGCGCGCCGTCAGTCCGTCTACCGAACACCGGTGCCTCCCTTCGGCGTACCGAAAGACTTCCGGTACGTCACGGTGATCCACCGATGCCGCTGAGCAGGTGTTGTACAGAGTCGTACTCCACCATGCCCTTTTCTGCCTCGATCCGATTCCCGGCGCTGCTGTCCGCCGCATTCCGGCGCTGCCGCGGCCCGCCTCCTCACCCTGAGGGAAACATGACTGTCTCTGTGTCCTCGGACCCGGCGTCCGGCCTCGCGCCCACACGCTTCAGGAAGGCATTCCGCTCCTACCCGGCCGGTGTCGTCGTCATCACCGCCGACACCGGCGCCGGCCCCGTCGGCTTCACCGCCACCTCACTCACCTCGCTGTCCCTCGAGCCTCCGCTGGTCTCCTTCGGTATCGCGACCCGCTCATCCTCCTGGCCGCACATCGAGCAGGCCGACTCCGCGGTCGTCAACTTCCTCGGCGCGGAACAGGAGGAGCTGGCCCGGACCTTCGCGACCAGCGGCGTCGACCGGTTCGCGGCCCCGACCCGCTGGCGGCGCCTGCCGCAGGGCGACCCGGTGCTGGACGGTGTCACCGGCTGGCTGCGGCTCGCCGTCGAACAGTTCGTCCCCGCAGGCGACCACCGCATCGTCGTGGCGCGTGTCGTCGACGCGTGGTTGGACGAGGCCCGCAGGCCACTGCTGTTCCACGACGGCGCCTACCACTCGATCTGACCGGCGACGAGCAGTCGACGCCCCGTCACCAGACCAGGAACAGCCATGCCTTCCCCTTCTTCATATCCGCACCTTGGGCGCAGAGGATTTCTCGCCCTCGCCGGTGGCACCGTCTTGGCCGTCGCCGGATGCGCGCCCCAGGCCACCAACGCCGCTCATTCCGAGCCTGCCGCAGAACTCCCCACGGGTCCGCCGCCGGCCGGCACGTCACTGACCGTCGCCGTGCGCACGTCCCGTATTCAGTTCGCCGAATCCGGGCTCGGCAGGAGGCTGCCCTTCAAAGTCTCCCAATGGCCCAACCTCACCGCCGGCCCCGACATCATCCAGGGATTCCGGGCACGGTCCATCGACCTCGCGAGCAATGCGGGAATTCCGCCGATCCAGGCCGAGGCCATCGGCGTCAAGGCCAGAATCGTCGCCGTACAGGTCCGCAACCATCCCTCGTACGTGTTCGCCACCGCGCCCGGCTCGTCGATCAGAGGCGTCGAGGACTTCAGGGGCAAGAAGATCGGCTTCTCCCAGGGCCAGGCCCAAGGCGTGGTCGTGCTGCGTGCCCTCAAGAAGGCAGGGATCGCGCACGAGGACGTCGACCTCGTCGAGCTGCCGAGCACCCAGTTCCTCACCGCGCTCCAGTCCAAGCAGGTCGACGTGGCGCCGCTGGGCGAACCGACGCTGACCAAGTACCTGAGTCAGTACACCAAGGACGGTGCTCGCGGTGTGCGCACCGACGTCGTCGATCTGCTCACCGTGCTCTGGGCCCCCGTCGAGGTGCTGAACGACCCGGCGAAGGCCGCCGCCGTGCGCAGCTTCGTGGAGCTGTGGGCCAAGGGCCAGGTGTGGGCATGGGAGAACTCCGGACGTTGGATCGACGCCTACTACGTCAAGGACCAGGGCGTCAGCAGGGCCGACGGCCGGCGCATCGTCGACTCCCTCTCGAAGCCGCGGTTCCCGGCCTCCTGGAAGACGGCCGTGGCCTGGGAGCAGGAGACCGCCGACCTGCTCGCCGAGGGCGGCTTCGTGCCGAAGCTCGACGCCGCTTCCCTGTTCGACCGGCGCTTCGAGGGCATCGCAGCCGCTGCCGTGACGGCCCCGTACCGGGAGGGATCATGACAGAGGCACTGGCCGACGTCCGCACGGCACCGGTAGCCGTCGCCGAGCCCCCCGCGCCTCCCGGCGCGGCCGGTCCACCACCGGCCGGCGCTGTCACCGCCGTCGGACGCCGCCCGGCCGGCCGCCGCCGCGGACGGCGCCTCGGGCCGGGCCGCGGCATACGCTTCGGCAGGCTCCTGGGCCCCGCACTGCTCATCGCCGTCTGGTGGGCCGCGTCCGCCGGAGGCTTCCTCGACCCGCGCATCCTGTCAGGACCCGGATCCGTCCTGGCAACGGCCGCAGACCTGGTCGCCGACGGCCGGCTCCAGGGCAACGTGCTCATATCCCTGCAACGCGCCGGTCTCGGCCTGCTGTTCGGTGTCGCCGCGGGTGTCACACTCGCCGTGGTCGCCGGACTGAGCCGCACCGGCGAGTACCTGGTCGACGGCCCGCTCCAGATCAAGCGCGCCATCCCGTCGCTGGCGATGCTGCCCCTGCTCATCCTCTGGCTCGGCATCGGCGAACAGATGAAGGTCACGGTCATCGCGCTCGGTGTCGCCGTGAACATGTACATCAACACCTACGCCTCGCTCACGAGCATCGACAGCCGCCATGTGGAGCTCGCCGAGGTCCTCGGGCTGAGCCGCCGCCGGTTCCTGAGCAAGGTCGTCCTGCCCGGCTCCCTGCCCGGCTTCTTCGTGGGGCTGCGCCTCGGCGTCACCGCCTCCTGGCTGGGTTTGATCGTCGTCGAGCAGATCAACGCCACCAGCGGCATCGGCTACATGATGTTCCAGGCCCAGCAGTACGCCCAGTCCGACGTGATCATCGTCGGCCTGGTGGCGTACGGGATCTTCGGATTCGCCTCCGACGCCCTGGTACGAGCGATCGAGCGGAGGGCCCTGTCATGGCGACGCACCCTGGCGGGCTGACGAAGGACCGTCCCGCACCCGCTGCACCGGCCGCAGTGCGCACCACTCGACTGATCCGCCGCTTCGGCGACCGGACCATTCTCAAAGAGCTCGACCTGGCCCTCGCGCCCGGTGAGTTCACCGCACTCCTCGGCCGCAGCGGCTCCGGCAAATCGACCCTGCTGCGCGCCGTTGCCGGTCTCGACCACGGCGTCGAGGGATCGGGCCGGCTGACCGTCCCCGAGCGGGTCTCGCTCTCCTTCCAGGACTCCCGGCTGCTGCCCTGGCTGCGCGTCCTGGACAACGTGACCCTCGGCCTGCGCGGCTCCGGCGCCCGGGAGCGGGGCATTACCGCGCTCGTCGAGGTCGGCCTCGCAGGCCGGGAGCGCTCGTGGCCGCATGAGCTGTCCGGCGGCGAACAGCAGCGTGCCGCCCTCGCCCGCGCCCTCGTCCGCGAGCCCGAACTGCTGCTGGCGGACGAGCCGTTCGGGGCGCTCGACGCGCTGACCCGGATCAAGATGCACGGCCTGCTGCGCGAACTCTACGAACGCCACCGCCCTGCCGTCCTGCTCGTCACCCACGACGTCGACGAGGCAGTGGAGCTCGCCGACCGGGTCCTCGTCCTGGACGAGGGCCGGATCTCCGTCGATCTCGCCGTCGACCTCCCCACACCCCGCAGCCGGCGCGACCCGCGCTTCCAGGAATACCGCGACAGTCTGCTCGCCGCCCTCGGCGTTACGGAGCGCCCACAATCCACCGCCCCTCACCAGGAGGACCACTCCCATGTCCCGCGCGCCTGACCGCAAGCATCTCCACCTCAATGCCTTCCTGATGTCACTAGGGCACCACGAGGCCGCCTGGCGGCTGCCCGAAAGTCCGGCGCGTGCCGGGACCGGTATCGAGCACTTCACGAATCTGGCCCGCATCGCCGAACGGGGGAAGCTGGACTCGGTGTTCCTCGCGGACAGCCCCGTGCAGCAGGGCGACCCCGGCCGCCGCCCCGTGAGCAAGCTGGAGCCCACCGTCCTGCTGACCGCGCTGGCCGGCGCCACCCGCCGCATCGGTCTCATCGCCACCGCCTCCACCAGCTACAACGAGCCGTACAACCTCGCCCGGCGATTCGCCTCCCTCGACCATGTCTCGAACGGCCGGGCCGGCTGGAACATCGTCACAACGGCCGGAGCCGACGCCGCCCGCAACTTCGGCCTCGACGACACACCGCTGCACCGCGAGCGCTACCGGCGGGCAGCCGAGTTCGTCGACGTCGCCACCAAACTCTGGGACAGCTGGGCCGACGACGCGGTCGTGGCCGACAAGGAGCGCGGGATCCACGCCAGGGCCGACCGGGTCCGGCGCATCGACCACCGGGGCGAGTTCTTCCGCGTCGACGGACCGCTGAATGTGGAGCGCTCCCCGCAGGGCTACCCCCTGCTCGTGCAGGCCGGCTCCAGCCACGACGGAAAAGACTTCGCGGCGCGCTACGCGGAGGCGGTGTTCACCGCCCAGCAGACCCTCGAGGAGGGCACCGCCTTCTACAAGGACGTCAAGCAGCGCGCCCTCGCCATCGGCCGCGACCCCGACGACATCAAGATCCTGCCCGGCATCGTGCCCGTCATCGGCGACACCGAGGCCGAGGCCCGTGAACTCGACGCCGAGCTGGACCGGCTCATCGTCCCCGAGTACGCCAAGCACCAGCTCGCACAGCGGCTGCGCATCGCGCCCGAGGACCTCGACCTGGACGCCGAACTCCCCGACGACATCCCCACCGAGGAGGAGATCGAGGGCGCCAAGAGCCGCTACACACTCATTGTGGAGTTGGCCCGGCGCGAGCGGCTGACCGTACGGCAGCTCATCGGACGCCTCGGCGGCGGCCGCGGCCACCGCACCTTCGCAGGCACCGCGGAGCAGGTCGCCGACACCATCGAGCACTGGTACGAAAGCGGTGCGGCGGACGGTTTCAACATCATGCCCGCCGTTCTGCCGTCCGGGCTCGAAGCCTTCGTCGACCGCGTCGTACCAATCCTCCAGGAGCGCGGACTGTTCCGCACCGAGTACACCGGCACGACACTGCGCGAGCACTACGGTCTGCCGCGCCCGGCCAACCGCCTGTTCGACGCCGTGGACGTGACTCCGGCCACCGTTCATGATCGCGTGTCGTAGGGCCTGGGGATTGACGGTGGCCAGTGGGCCCGGCTTGAGCCGTTGCTGCCGCGCGGTATCAAGCCGGGCCGTCCGCCGGTGTCGACTCGGCGGCAGCTGAGAGACGTCGCACGGTGGCGTGACCCAGACCGGTCCCCGCTGACGGGGCGAGAGACACCCGCCGTGGAAGCTTCTCCAGATCCAGTAGCGCCGATCGTGCACACATCATTGAGGCTAGGCACCTTCAGTAAAGAGGACACGCAGTGACACCGATCGAGGCCTATGTTCGGCCGGACAACGGCCGCTTGGACGACTGGTCCAACCGGGTCGGCGCGACGCCTACATGGCCGACCTCGGCGTCAGCAGCGGCATGAGCCCGCACGAGTTCCTCGCCGCGATGGACGGCCACAAACAGAACGACCCGCAGATGGCGATCGTCCTGATGGCCATCAAGGCCACCGTCAAGGGCGGCATCGGCAAGCTCCGTGAGCGGCCCCGCGGCGGCGGCTGGCGGCCCGTCCAGTCGTGGCCCGCCCTTGGCCGGCCCACCTGGCGGCCGGACATCCGCGCGGCCGTCATCTCCAAGGCGGCGCATCAAACTGCGCGAGTGCGGCCCCGCGTACCGGCAGGCCCGCCGGTATTTCAGTAGCCCGGCTACAAAGGCAGCTACCAGCGCGTGCGCGCCTACCTGCACAAGAAGCGCACCTCACCGCAGCTGGTGACCGCCAGGCCGCGCGGATCTCCTACGCAAGCGAGTGCTGCTGGCGTGACGGCCTATACCGGCTCCTCGTACACATCGATCTCGGAGGGCCTGCGAGCAAGCAACAGTTCGAGGTGCCTCTCCATGGCGGCGAGCCACTCGTCGAGGTCCGCATTGGCGTCGTGGAAGAACCAGGAATCGAAGCTTCCCAGGGCATTCAGGACGGGTTCGCACTCGTAGCGAAGTTCGCAGTGAACCTGTACGTAGTGCTCGTGCTCACCCTCGTCGTCACTGATGCCGAACTGTCGCGTGAGGTCCACAGTAAACATCGGTCGCCCGCTGAAGGCGTACGTGCCGTACTGGAAGAGCAAGCCGTCTGAGTCGGGGCTGGGCGCGGTGGCAAAGCGCTGCCGCGCAAATCGCATGAAGGCCAGCCATGCAGCCCGAGTAGTCAACTCGGTCTTCGTCGATCGCCCGACCTCCAGCTCGGCACGCAGGACATCAAGGGCTTCCTCCATACGCGGTCTGTCATGCACGCCAGCTCTCCTCCGTTCGTGAATCAGCACCCTAACCTCGTAGGGCCGGACCAAATCCAGCCCTGACCAGCGAGGCAACTACCTCCCGAGGCGCAACGCTCAGTCACTGCTGCACGGAACCTGTGCCAGAACCCAACCCGGTTCTGGCACACATTCCGTGAGAGCGGTGGTCCGGAGCCAGTCCCGCTGCATGATGGGCGGCCGCCGCACGACCATCACACCGTCGGCATGCGGATGAGCGGCGTGCCGAGTGGTCAGCTGTTGAGTTTGGCGGCCTGCATGGCGGTCAGCCGATGGACGTAGAGCGCTGCGGCGGCGGATGCCGGTACAACGAGCACGTGCAGGATGAGGCTGATCCAGGTTTCCGGCAGGAATTCGTACCCGTAGAGGGTGCGCAGGTTCCCGTCATCCGAGAATTCGATCCGCTCCCGGAGCAGAGCCATCCAAGGGGTCCAGAAGAGGGGCCAGGTCAGGAAGGTGGGCAGCCACAGCGCCCACCAAGCGTTCAGCGCATGGGCCGGGGCGGATCCGTAGCTGTGGCCGGGCGGGCTGGAGGCATGCCAGACGTCGTTGGCGATCTGCTTGGGGAGGAAGAGGTTCGCGATGGGGATGAACCAGCCGATCACCGCCATGGAGGGGCGGTACCGCAGGCGGCCCGGCGCGAACTTCTCGGCGGTGACCCGTACGCGGGCGAACCAGATGAGCCAGCACACCAACAGGGCTGCGCCAAAGAAGAGCTGGGCGCTCCACAGGAGGTGGTAGGCGGGGCTGCCCCAATTATCCACGAAGAACATTTCCTCCCAAAGCTCGCCTGCTTTCGGGCGAGGGTCGTCGTACAGGCGGCCCAGGTCGGAGGCAACGACGAGCTGGTGGATGACCGTGAGTACGGAGGTCAGGGCGACGAGGGCGAGGAGCCCGTAGACAGCGGCTCGGTACCCGTCGGCCGGGGTCTCGCGGCCGCGTGCGCGGCGGCGTTCGTCGGCGAGCCGCAGCTTGGGCGCCCCCGCCTGACCGTTGCCGTTGCCGTTGCCATTGGCGTCGCGGGCCGCGGCGTCGCCGGCGGGCACGGTCAGCGGCGCGGTGGACGGTTCGGGCAGGGCGGCCGCGGCCATCGCCTCAGCATCCGCCTGTGCGCCGGGGGCCATCCGAGTGCGAGGGTCCTCCTGATCGAGGAGCTGCACCGCTTCTTGCCCCAGCCGGGCCAGGACCTCCGGCGGCAGCCACGGCACCAGCGAGCGGTACTGCGTCTCTTCCCTCTCCCGCAACTCGGCCAGGGACGGCCGGTCGGCAGGGTTCTTGGCCAGACAGTCCTTGATCAGCCCCAGCAGCGGCTCCGGCACGCCGACGAGATCCGGCGGCTCGTGCACCACCCGGTACATCTGGGCATGCAACTGGCCCTCGGTAGCGTTGAACGGCAGCCGTCCGGAGGCGGCGAAAGCCAGCACCGTTCCCAGCGAGAAGATGTCGCTCGCCTCGGTCAGTCTCTCGCCCCGGATCTGCTCGGGTGACATGAAGCCGGGTGAGCCGACCACCACTCCGGTGGAGGTCAGGCCCCTGTGGTGGAGTCCAGGGCGCGGGCGATACCGAAGTCGATCACCTTGAGCCCGTCGATGGTGACCATGACGTTCGACGGCTTCAGGTCGCGGTGGACGAGACCTGCGGCGTGGATGTCACCGAGGGCCTGGCACAGGCCGGAAGCCAGACCGCGCACCGAGCGCTCCGGCAAAGGCCCGTGCTGCTCGGCCACCACCTGGTGCAGGGTCGGCCCGGCGACGTACGCGGTGGCGACCCAGGGGAGTTCCGCGTCGGGGTCGGCGTCCAGCACGGCTGCCGTCCACGCCCCGCCGACCTGCCGGGCGAGGTCGGTCTCCTTGGCGAACCGGAGCCGGAAGTCCGGGGTTGCCGCCAGTTCCGTGCGGATCGTCTTCACCGCCACCATCCGGCCACGCGGGGAGCGGGCCAAATAGACGACGCCCATGCCGCCTTCCCCGAGCCTGCCGATGAGCCGGTAGTCCGCGATCCGATCAGGGTCCTGTCCCTGCAGAGGCTGCACCGCTGATGACTCCCTCCCCGTGAACATCACTACGGCGCACCAAGGCTAGCCTTCGCTCTTCATAGGAATTGGATGATCGGCCAGCCGGGGGGGGGGCAGGAGCTGAACTTGACGGCGCTCGCGCCGCCGACGGGTTGATCTCCGAGTTGGACACGTAGATCCAGCCCGTGCCGTCGCTGTAGCAGGCACCGCCGTCAGGTGCGTTGTGCCAGGTGCAGGAGGTGCCGGTGACGTTCTGGCCGGACCGGGCGATCACCCGGCTGGTGAAACACCGCTGGGGAGCTGGATGCCGTTGGCGTCGGCCGCACCCAGCGAGCCGTACGGGCTGGGCCGTTCTGGGCAGGGGCCGCATGAGCGGCTCCGTGCATGAGAGTGCCGCCGAAAGCTGCAGCCGAGCCCCAGGAAGAACTCCTCCGGACCAACTCGTGAATGGCTGCAGGCGCAACGCCGCCCCCACCGGAGCGTCTTGATCGCGCGACAGACTTGCTCCACTCCACCTGGTCGGGCCCGTGATCATTGGATCGAGGCGGCACCAGAGAGACGGGTTCCAGGAGCAGCGGCAGTCCGGAAGGGAAGGGCAACAGTGCCCACGCGTCCGACCGCGCGAGTGCGGACCGTGAGGGCAAGTCCCCGGAGGATCACGGCGCATGGTGGAGCCGGACGTCACCAGCCGCGCCGGCGGCCCGCTTGCTCCGGGCACCGCAGCCGTGCCACCAGCGCACGCCGGAGCGACCGGTCCCTGTCCGTCTCCACAGCCATGTCGAGCTGGACGGTGTCCACCCCTGCGGCCCGCAGCAGGCTGATGCGGTCGGCGACGGATTCCGGGGAGCCGACGAAGGCGGCGGCGATAGAGCGGCGGATGTAGGCGGTGACCTGCGCCCGGCCCTGCTCCGGGTCGGCGCGCCCGCGTTCCCGGTCGCGGTCGAGCTGGACTGCTTCGGTCCACCGGGCACCGTCGGAACCGGAGGTGAGGCGCATCGCGTCCTGGGTGATCTGCCGGGCCCTGGCGACGGCTTTCTCGTCAGTGGTATCGAGCACGACCGTGATATGCCGCCAGATCCGCAGGGAACGACCGTGGGCGGCAGCCGCGGACCGGATCTCGGCGATGGTCCGCCGGGTGGCGGGAAGCGGCAGCGGAGGTATGGCGTACACCTCGGC
Source organism: Streptomyces sp. NPDC054847 (assembly GCF_053610925.1). NCBI lineage: Bacteria > Bacillati > Actinomycetota > Actinomycetes > Kitasatosporales > Streptomycetaceae > Streptomyces > Streptomyces sp. NPDC054847. Next base: position 15,166 of record NZ_JBSGZJ010000010.1, read on the forward strand.
ATGCCGGGCGGCGAGCTCGCGTCCCTCGGGTGATGAGCCGCCGAACGACAGCAGTTCGCCTCGGGGCTGCGGATACAGGCCGGAGAGTGCGTCCCGTAACGAGTAGAACTCCCCATCATGGTCGAAGCTCTGGCGCTCCGTCAGCGCGCGGCGGAACACGTCCAAGTACTCCCCGGCCCGCCGGTAGCGGTCGGCCTTGCCGAGCCCGTCGCCGTCGCGCCGGACATCGGCGTCGCTGGACCCGACGATGACATGGGCGGCGGCGCGGCCGCCGGAGAGCCGGTCGAGGGTGGCCAGCGAGCGAGCGGCGACGGTCGGTGCCGTCGTGCCCGCCCGGTGGGCGACGACGACACGGAGCCGGTTGGTGGCCGCCAGCGCCCAGGCGGCGACCAGCCAGGGGTCGGGCCAGGAACTCGACTGCACCACAAGGGCGCTGTCGAAGCCGTCCTCCTCGCTCTCCCGCGCGGTGCGTGCCACGTGGTCAGGGTCGGCCGTGCGCTCACGCGGATCGGGCGCGAAGCGCAGCGCCTGCCGCTATTCCGGCGTACGGCCCGCGACGGGAGCGGCGCGCACGCCGCTCCGTATGTCGAGTTCCATCAGTGGTGTCTCCTTCCCTTGTGGTCGTCACGACGCGGCAGGCCCCAGCCGCGCCAGCGTCTCCAGCACCTTGGCGCGGCTGACGAAGACCTCGGGCGGCAGTGAGACGTACAGCTGGATGGTGGTGACGCCCGGACGGTGGTAGCGCAGGATCCGCTCGCGGCACTCCTCGGGCGAGCCGCTGATGAACAGCCCGTCCACGACCTCGGGGGGCAGTGCCTTCTGAGCACCCTCCGGGTCGCCGGCGGCCCACCGTTCGTGGGACTCGCGCAACTGCTCGCCATGGCCGAGCCACTCGTGGAACTTGCGGTACGGCTCACGGTTGAGGATCCAGGCGAGGAAGGGACGCGTGGCACGGTGGGCGTAGTCGGTGTCCTCGGTGGGACAGACGAACACCTTGACCACCAGCTCCTTGCCGGGCGGCTGCGGCCCGACCGAGTCCAGGATCTTCGGCACGTCCTCGGGGAAGAGGAGGTTGGTGATGGCCCCGTCGCCCTCGGTGAATCCGAGCCGGAGCATCCCCGGCCGCAGCGCTCCGAGAATGACCTTCACGGGGTCCTCAGGCGGGTGCGGCAGCCGGTAACCGGTGATGGAGAAGGTGTCGAAGTCGCCGGCGATGTGCTCGCCCCGCAGGGCGCGGGTGACGAAGCGCAGGACATCCCGGGTGCGTTTGAAGGGTTCGTCGAACGGGATGCCGTTGATGTCTGTGACATGGGCCGGCACTGATGCGCCAAGCCCCAGCAAGAGGCGCCCGGGGGCAAGCTGGGCCAGGGTTGCGGCGGTCTGCGTGAGGACGGCGGGGCCTCGAGTGTGCACAGGAACGATGCCGGTGGCGATGCGGAGCGTCGGCGACCAGGCCGCGGTCACGGCGAGCGGGGTGAACGCGTCCGTACCGCCGCCCTCCGCGCTCCAGACGTCCGTGTAACCAAGGTCGGGAAGACGTTCGACAATGAAGCGGTGGCGCTCGATGGTGAGTCCGGGCAGCGGGAGGGTGACACCCCACTTGGGCGTCGGAACGGCCGGGTGGCTCATGACGCCACCCACACCGTCGTGAGGTCGAGGAACCAGGACTGAGGTTGCACGAGCCCGCCTACCTTCGGTGACAGGGCACGTGGATTGCGGTCGTTGACGACGAACAGCCATGGGGCGTCCTCGGTCACCAGGGACAGCGCCTGTCGGTAGTCGGCCCGTCGCTTGTTCTGGTCCGTCGACGTGGACGCGGATGCGAGGAGCTTGTCGACTCGTGGGTTGCTGTAGTTGCCGGTCCAGAAGGGGCTGTCGCTGCCGATGAACAGTGGGAGCAATGCCTCGGACTGGAAGAGCGTCGTCGACTGGGCGATGGCGTCCGAACCGAGCGCGACCTTGCCGTCGGCCTCGGCGCTGATGAGCGTGTTCCAGTCGGTCGTACGGATGTCCGCCTTGATGCCGACGGCGGCGAGGTCGCGCTGGACGGCCTCCGCGATCGGCACCGGCAGCAGATTCCCGGAACCCCCCGTGGGAACGGTGACGGTGGTGCTGAACCCCTTGCCCTGGCCTGCCTCGGTGAGCAGCTTGCGCGCCTTGTCGGGGTCGTACGTGTACGTGTCGCCCTTCTTGTCGTACGCGAAGGTGGCCCTTGGCGCGGCCTGGTGGGCCGGGTCAGCGGTGCCGTGGAGCAGCTTCTCGGCGATGGCCTCGCGGTTGATGGCGTAGTTGGCCGCGCGCCGGACCCTTGCGTCTTTCCAGGGTCCCTTGGACGTGTCGAGGATCCAGTACCAGAGGTGGTCGTAGCTGTTGGTGGCGAGCTGGACGCCGTCGGCCTTGAGGCTGTCGATGTCGTCGGGGTTGGGGTACTCGATCCAGTTGACGTCGCCTGAGCGCAGCGCCGCGGTGCGGGCGGCGGCGTCGGGGAGCGCCTTGATCACCAGCTTGTCGAGTTTGGGAGCGCCGCGCCAGTAGGTCTTGTTCGCGGTCAGTTCGATCTGCTGCCCGTCTTCTTGAGCCTTGAAGGCGAAGGGCCCGGTGCCGACGGGATGTTCGGCGAACTTTTCGGTGCCGGTCTTCCGGATCGCGGTGGGGCTGGCGATGAGTACATGGGCGAGGTCCTCGGGGAAGTGACCGTTGGGTTCTTTCGTGACCAGCTGGATGCGGTCCTCGCCGAGTGTGCGGTAGCTCGTGATGCCTCCGGCGTACTCACCGGCGGCGGCGCCGAGCGCTTCGGTGTAGTGGGCGCTTTTCTTGTTGAGGTAGCGATCCAGATTGAAGATCACGGCGTTGGCGTCGAACGGGGTGCCGTCCTGGAAGGTGACGCCCTTGCGCAGCGTGAAGGTCCAGGTCCTGTTGTCGTCGGCGACCTTCCACGAGGTGGCCAGCGCGCCGGTGATCTCGGGCGGACTGTCGGTCCTGGACAGGTCGTAGCGCGTGAGTCCTTCGTACAGCTGGAAGCTGACGAGCCGCTTTCCCTCGAATCCGGCGCCTCCGATGACGGTGTCGGGGTTGGGCAGCTTGCCGGTCGCGCCGATGACAAGCGTGCCGCCGTGCCCGGAGGCGCCCGCCCCGGACTCCGTCGCCGCGCCTGGGGCGCAGCCGGAGGTGGTCGCGAGCAGGAGCAGCAGAGGGACGGGAAGCGCGATGGTTGCGACGGTGGGGCGGAGGCGTGATCGGAAGCGTGGGCGGTGGTGCGTCATGACGATGGGGTCCTTGTGTTCAGCGGGGAACGGTCGGTTCGACGGGTTCACTGCGGATGGTGGGGCCGGCCGGTGGCGGCGGCGATCAGGGCTTGGGTGTACGGATCCCGGGGGTCGTCCCACAGGCGCGCGGTCGGGCCCTGTTCCACGACGCGTCCGTGGCGCAGTACGAGCACACGGTCCGCGAGCTGCCGTACGACGGCGAGGTCGTGGGAGATGAAGAGGTAGGCGAGGCCCGTGCGTTCGCGGAGGTCGGCCAGCAGCTCCAGTAGGCGGTGCTGCGTGGAGCGGTCGAGGGCGGAGGTCGGTTCGTCGCACACGACCAGTTCGGGGCGTGTGGCCAGGGCTCGTGCGATGGCCACGCGCTGGAGTTGTCCGCCGGACAGTTCGCCGGGTCTGCGGCGGGCCAGTGACGGTTCGAGACCGACCTGGCGGAACAGGGCGGCGACGGCCTCGGACCGCTCACGGCGCGGGGTGCCGTGCACCCGCAGGGCGAAGGCGACGGCCTCGCCCGCGCGCAGTCCCGGGTTGAGGGAGCCGCGGGGATGCTGCGGTACGAACTGCAGCCGGGCGCGTACCGCCCGCCCGGCACGACCGCGCAGCCGGTACGGGTCGTTGCCCGCGAAGCGGACTGTGCCGGCGTCGGGAGCCAGCAGGCCGAGCGCGAGCCGGGCGAGGGTCGACTTGCCCGAGCCGGACTCGCCGACCAGGCCCACGGTCTCGCCGGGCGCGACGGTCAGGCCGACGTCGTCCAGGGCGGGCGGCGACATCTGGCCGTGCACGTACCGCTTGGTGACGTGTTCGATGGAGAGCAGCGGGGCCGTCATCCGCGTACCTCTGACTGTGCGGCGACCAGTTCGGCGGTGAACTCGTGGCCCGGATCCGACAGCAACCGATCGATAGGACCGCTCTCGAGGATGCGGCCGGCGCGCATCACCGCCCCTTGGCCACCCACGCGGCGGGCGACTGCGAGGTCGTGTGTCACCAGCAGCAGGGCAGTGCCGTGCTCGGCCCGCAGTTTCTCGAAGAGATCGAGGACCTGTGCCTGGACGAGGACGTCGAGCGCAGTCGTGGGCTCGTCGGCGATCAGAAGCTTCGGCCCGCAGGCGATCGCGAGGGCGACGGCCGCGCGCTGACGCTGGCCGCCGGACAGTTCATGCGGGTACGTGCGGGCGATGCGTTCGGGCTCGGCGAGCCCGGCGGCGCCGAGCAACCCGGGGACGGCCTCGCGGGCGGCGCGCCGCCCGGTGGCGATCCGGTGTCTCAGCAGGACTTCGGCGAGCTGCGGACCGATCCGGCGCAGCGGATCGAGGGCACCGGTGGGATCCTGGGCGATGTAGCCGATGCGGCGGCCCCGTATCCGGGACATGGCCCCCTCGTCGAGTGTCAGCAGATCGTCTCCACCGAGCTGGACGCTGCCGCCGGTCGCGGCGGTGCTGCCGGGGAGGCCCAGCACGGTCCTGGCGACGGTGGTCTTTCCGCTGCCGGACTCGCCCAGCAGCACCAGCGCGCCTGCGGCCTCGATACCGAACGACACGCCGTCCACGGCCCTTACGGGACCGTACGGACCCGGGTACTCGACGGTCAGGTCGTCGACCGACAGCAGGGGAACCCTCGTCGCGGAAGGGCTCATCGGACGTCCTCCCCGATACCGACCCGGCGGCGCAGTGCCTCGCCCAGCGCGTTGAAGATCACGGAGACGACGAGGATCGTCACGGCGGGCAGGACGGCGACCGAGGCGTGCGTCAGCAGGCCGGGGCGCAATTCGTCGAGCATGGCACCCCATTCGGCAGTGGGTGGTGCGACGCCGAGGCCCAGGAAGGAAAGGCCTGCGGCATAGACGATGGACAGCCCGATGAGCGAGGAGGCGTACGCCAGCACGACCGGTGCGACGACAGGCAGGACCTGTCGCACGGCGATCGCCGTCCGCCCGGCGCCGCTCACCCGTGCGGCCTCCAGATAGTCGGCGGTGCGGATGCGTCGCACCTCCGTGTAGGCGACTCGGGTCACGGCGGGCGTGAGGACCACGGACAGCGAGAGCACCGTGGTGCCGAGGCCGGCCTCCAGGACAGTGGCCACTGCAATGGCCAGAAGAATCCCTGGGAAGGCGTACAGCACGTCGAGAGAGCGCAGCAGCCCCTGTTCGGTGAGGCGGCCGCCGAGTCCGGCGACGATGCCCAGTGCCGTCCCGGCCGCAGCGGCCACCGCCACCGGCACGAAGCCGCCTGTCAGGGAGGGCCGGGCACCCCGGATCAGCCGGCTCAGCACATCGCGGCCCTGGCCGTCGGTGCCGAGGAGATGGCCGGGTGAGCCGGGGTCGACGAACCGGTCCTGGAGAGAGCCCGCGGCCGGGTCGTACGGGGCGATGAGCGGCGCGGCCAGGGCAAGGGCCACGAGCAGTGCGGCGAGCGCTGCCGGGACGAGCAGACCGACGTCACGCAGGGCCGTCGTTCTCACCGACGGCTTCGCCACCGTGGTCGCCGCCGTCTTCGACGGCGTGCCGGTCTTCGTCGACAGGAGGGCCATCATCAACTCCGCACCCGCGGGTCGATCCACGCATGGGCCGCGTCCACGAGGATGTTGATGCCGACGAAGGCGACGGCAACAATCAGAACGCCTCCCTGGACAAGGGGGAAGTCCCTCGCGGAGAGGGCGTCGTAGAGCAGTCGGCCCAGTCCGGGCCAGGCGAACAAGGTCTCCACGAACACAACGCCCTCCAGGAGATAGGCCAGCTGGAGACCAGCGATGGTGAGCAGCGCCGGCGACGCGTTGTGCACGCAGTGCCTGAGCACGGCCGCCCGGCTCAGGCCGCGCGCCCGCAGGCTGTCCGCGAGGTCCCCGGCGAGCACCGAACCGAGCGCCGCCCGGAACACCCTCGCGGTGAGGCCGAGCGGCACGAGTGCGGCGGCGACGGCGGGCAGGAGGAGATGGCGCAGCAGATCCACCGTTCCTCCGTCACCGAAGACGTCATGGGTGCCCCCGGCCGGCAACCAGCGCAGCTGGACCGCGAAGACGGCGATGAGCAGCAGTGCGACGGAGTACTGGGGTGCGGAGATCGCCAGGGTGCCCAGCGCTCCCGACAGCCGTCCGGGCAGTCCGCGCGGGCGTAGGGCGCCGATTGCCCCCAGCAGCGTGCCTCCGACGAGCACCAGCGAGAACGCGGCCCCCGCAAGGATCAGCGTCTGGCCGAGTGCGGGTGCCAGGAGCTCGGTGACGGGGCGCTGGCCGGAGATGGAGATGCCCAGGTCGCCGCTGAGGGCGTGCCCGAGCCACGCCGCGTACTGCAGGGGCAACGGCTCGTCGAGACCGAGCCGGTCGGTCAGTTCACGCCGTGCTTCGGGCGGCGCACCGGGGCCGAGGAACGCTGCGGTCGGATCACCTGGTACCAGAGCGACGGTGGCGAACACCACGACGGTCACGCCCAGCAAGGTCGGTACGGCGAGTAGCAGCCGGCGCAACAGCATCCGTCTCATAAGCGTGGCCGGTCCTTCCCTGGCAGGTGCGGGGTGCCTGACGAACGTTGCGGGCAGGACGCGGCGACAGCCAGTCAGGAATTCATGCTGATATCAGGGGTCATAGGACCGGCCGTCAGAGGGACGCGAGTACCCGCTCCCCGCACCGGGTGTCCGCCCTTGACCGGCATCCGCGGCTCGAATTAGGCTCGCCGTGTGACATATCGGCTGGCTGACTACACGTTGGTCACCATCGGCGGCTCGTGGCACCGCAGGTGCTTCGACGAGCTGTGTTACGCGCGCGCAGGGCGCTGACCTTCCGGCCTTGACTGCCGGCGGCGCCCCTCCTCTTCGCCGCACTGCCGTGCCCGTGGCACGGTCTCGCCATATTCGAGGGGAATCGCACGCGTGTCACACCACAGCAGCAACACCCTCCGGCCGCACGGAGGTTCACCGTGGGAAGACTGACAGCGCTTCACGCGGAGATAGACAACCCGCTGGATCTGATAGCCGGCCACCACTTGCTCGCCGAACCCGAGTCCCCACCGAACCGCCGCCCGCACCGTAAAGCCACCTCCTGCGGCTGCGGCCACACCCTGTGCGGGGTCGCCACGGACAGGGCCACCACCGCCGCGCGTGTGTTCCTGATAGCCCGTCACGCAGTCACCGGGGCCGGACTGCGCAGCGTCCTGGCCGCGGCACCCGACCTGATGGTGGTCGGCAGCACGGACAGTCCACTGCAGGCATGCGGCGCTGTGCGGCGTGTACGGCCCGATGTGATCCTGCTCGGACCCGGCGACTCACTCGGCGACGACTTGGCGACAGTCGTACGGCTGCGCAGCCCCCAAGGAGCACCGCAGGCAAAGGTGTTGCTCCTGCGCAGGGCCGAAGGCACGGCGGAGGCCAGCCGCATGCTGCTGGCGGGTGCCAGCGGCTGCTTCCCGCTGGACCTGGCCGAGGACCAGATCATCAGCGCTGTGTCTCTCGCCGCGGCGGGCGGCTCCGTGTTCCTGCCCGCTCCCACACCGGCCCGGATCCACCTTGCGAGCGTGGCCGGCCACGCCGCCGAGCCGTCTCCGCAGCACTGCGGGCTCACGGAGCGGGAGCGCGAGGTACTCGCGCAGCTCGCCCGGGGACTGAGCAACGCCGAAATAGGGCGTGAACTCGCACTGGCCGAGGCGACCGTGAAGAAGCACCTCACCCAGGCGATGCGCAAGATCGGCCAGTCCGACCGGCTGCGGGCCGCGCTGTACGCACACCGGCACGGGCTGGCCGGCTGAGCGCGTCCAGAGCGGCTGTGCGGTGAGGCTTTCCCTGCCCCGCCGCACCTGGCCGGGAACTGGAGCCCCCTCGACTTCGCTCCTCGCTCTCCCCCTACTCCCTGCGGCGCGCGGCGACCCAGGGGGCTCGAGGACGGCCCGTTGGGGGACTCCAGGCGACACATTGGGGGAGAGCCAGGACGGCCACCCCCGCTCACTCGGCGGGTACTTGGCACCCCAGCCCGGCGGTCGCTCGAGGACGGATGCCCGGCGGTACCGGGCGCCCCTCCGGAGCCCGACCGCAAGGCTTCAGGGCCTGAGGGGCGTGTCCCGCGTGACCACTGGAGGGCGACCTTCAGAGCATCGAGCGGGGCCGTTCGTCGCCGGTCCCGTCGCCCTTCGGGGCTTCTTCATGGGAACCCCCTTCCTTAGCGTTTCGAACCAACGGGACCTGAGCCGTCCGTACCTCGACTCCCCACTCAAGGAGCCCCCATGAGCGACGGGCCTGAATCCTCCGAGGAGCCCCTCGCAGGTAGTCCGCGCACCGCACTTCTGGGCGCGGCCATCCCCGCAGATTCCCGACTGCTGCCCGAACACACCCGATCCCCCTACCGGTCCATGACCGGATCCGAGCGCTCCGCCCTGTGGCGCCAGCGGCTGCACGAGGCCGAGGCGGGCCTCACTCGCTTCCTCGTCTCGCTGGGCGACGAGGTCAAGCTCACCGAATGGTTCACATTGCAGGCAGAGCTTTTCACCGACCTTCCGGAGCCTGAGGCTTCGCCCCAGGACTGGCAACGGCTCTTCTTCAGGGGACAGGCACTGATGGAGCGGTTTCTGGTCGACCACTACGGTGAGGGCGTCCTCACCGAATGGGCCCGTGCGAACGCCGAGGTGCACCGCCAGGTCGAGCCCGACCACGGCCGCGGCGCCGCCGACCCCATCCACCGCATCGCGCGGCAGGCCGAACTGTACGGCTCCGACTACGAGCTCGACGACGACACCCCGCCCTCCACCGCTCGCGCCGCCCTGACCATCACGCACTGCGCGATCTGGGACTACCGCGAGAAGGCCCGAAGAAGCGGCGTCCGCCTCACTCTCGCCTCCCCCTGCACGTACTGCACCGAGGCCCTGTCCGCGAACATCCGCGCCAAGGGCTATCACCCCACGCACCGGCTGCGCAGCGGACCCACCGGACACGGCTGCCGGTGGGAGGCGACCGCCGCTCATGGCGCACAGCAGCCGGCCGACGCCGCCGAAGAACCACGGGAGGCCTAGATGTGCGGAGTCACCGGCTGGATCGACTGGGACAACGATCTGCGCCTGCAGGAGCCGACCGTACGCGCCATGACCGACACACTCGCCTGCCGCGGACCGGACGCGCAGGGTGTGTGGCTGTCCCGCCACGCAGCCCTCGGTCACCGCCGGCTGTCCGTGATCGACGTCGAGGGCGGCGCCCAACCCCTCACCGACCAAGCAGAACCGGCTGCCGTACTCGCCTACAACGGCGAGCTCTACAACTACCAGGAACTACGGAAGGAGCTGACCGCCCTCGGCCATGTCTTCCGTACCCGCTCGGACACAGAGGTCGTGCTGCGCGCCCACCTCCAGTGGGGAGCCGAAGCACCCCGCCGGTTCAACGGCATCTTCGCGTATGCGCTGTGGGACACCCGGCGTCAGGAGCTGCTGCTGGCGCGCGACCACCTGGGGGTCAAGCCGCTGTACTGGCACGCACACGCCACCGGTGTGCTGTTCGGGTCCGAGCCCAAGGCCGTCCTCGCCCATCCGCTCTTCCATGCCGAGCTCGACGCCGAAGGGATCGCCGAGCTGTTCGCGCTGCCGGCCGCACCGACTGCGGGGCACGGGATCTTCCGGGGACTGCATGAGGTTCGCCCCGGGCATCTGGTGACGGCCGGCCGCAGTGCGATCCGCGAGGTGCGCTACTGGCGCGTCGAATCCCGTCCGCACAGCGACGACCCCGCCACGACCCGGCGGACCGTGCGCGAGCTGCTCGCCGACAGCGTCGAGCGCCAGCTGCTCAGCGATGTGCCTCTGTGCACCCTGCTGTCGGGCGGCGTGGACTCCAGCGCCATCACCGCGCTCGCGGCCGAGGCCCAGGAGCGGGCGGGGCACGGCAAGGTGACGACGTACTCAGTCGACTTCCCCGGCAGCTCCGACCGCGCACCCGACGCCTGGCGTACCACGCACGACGCCCCGTACGTCCGCGCCGCGGTGGAGCACATCGGCACGCTGCACACCTCGGTCGTGGTCCCGGACGATGATCTGCTGGCCGCCCGCGACGCCGTGCTTCGTGCCCGGGACCGGCCAGGCTGGGGCGAGATGGACGCCTCGTTGCATCTGCTCTTCCGCGAAGTGCGGCGGCGTTCCACCGTGGCGCTGTCCGGCGAGGCCGCCGACGAGCTCTTCGGCGGCTACCCGTACTTCCACGATCCCGCCGCGCTTGCCGCCGACACCTTCCCATGGCTGCACGGCAAGGCCACACCTGCCGCGCTGCTGCGCCCGGAGGTGCGGGCCGAGGTGCGCCCGGAGGAGTACACGGCGGAGGCGTACCGCCGCTCGCTCGCCGAAGTGCCGCGGCTCGACGGCGAGCAGGGCCACGACCGGCGCACCCGCGAGATGTTCCATCTGGCGCTCACGCGCTGGCTGCCGCCGCTTCTGGACCGGGTGGACCGGGTGAGCATGTCGGTCGGCCTGGAGGTGCGCGTCCCGTTCTGCGACCACCGGCTGGTGGAGTATGTCTGGAACGTGCCGTGGGCACTCAAGGCGCCCGACGGTCGGCCCAAGGGGCTACTGCGGGACGCCGTACGGGACCTGCTCCCGACACAGGTGACGGACCGGCCCAAGAGCGGCTATCCGTCCACTCCGGCGGTGCGCTACACGGAGGTACTGACCGAACGGGCGCACGAGCTACTGGCCGATCCGGACGCACCGGTGTTCGCGCTGGTCGACCGGGCAGCGGTCCGGCGCGCGTTCGACGAGGGCCGCCCGCTGCCCAGTCCCCGTACCGCGCCCAATCCCGTCGGCGGTCTGGACCACCTGGTCCAGGTGGACGAGTGGCTGCGTGCCTACCGCGTGAGTCTGCGATGAGCGCGGACCACGGCACGTCCGAAGCCGTGAACGCCTTCCGCCGAGCCGCCCGAGGCTGGACCACCGGAGTGGCACTCCTGACGACCCGCAGCGGCGAGGAGGTCTTCGCCAAGACGGTGTCATCGCTGTGCACGCTGTCTCTGAGCCCGCTGCTGATCAGTGTCTCCGTGGACCGCCGCAGTCCGCTCGCAGGGGCGGTGCGCGGCAGCCGCCGGTACGCGGTCAGCGTGCTGGCCCACGATCAGGAGCCGCTGGCCCGGCGCTTCGCGGCACCAGGCGCCGGGCGGGCACTCGACTTCTTCACCTCCGCGCCGATGGCAGCCAGGACCACCGGCGCGCCGGTCCTGGAGGACTGTCTGGTCTGGTTCGACTGCATGCTGCACAGGCTCTTGCCCGCGGGCGACCACGTACTGCTCGTGGGCCGTGTCGCGGCAGCCGACGGAAGGCCGGGTGAGCCGCTGCTCTACCGCGACGGCCAGTACCGCATCCTCGGCCCCCGTCCCTCCTCCGCCCCTCGTCCCTCCTCCACCACTTCGGGAGCCCGCACATGACTCTGCTCACCGGCGACCGCTACCGGGCCGGTCTTGACGACGGCCGCGAGCTGTATCTGGACGGCGAGCACATCACCGACCCGGCATCCCACCCCGCGTTCAAACCCGCCGTGGACGAACTCGCCCGGCTGCTGGACCTCCAGCACGATCCCGAGCACAGTGCCCTGCTCACCTGGAAGGACCCGGTCACCGGCCGCCGCGTCGCCCGTGCCTACCAGCGGCCCCGAACCCTGGAGGACCTGCGGCTGCAGCGCCGCAGCGCCGAGTTCTGGCACGCCGAGTCCCTGGGCCAGCACGGCCGCTCCCCGGCCTTCATGGCCTCCATCGCGCTCGGCGTGTACGACTTCCGCCACAGGCTGGAAGCGAGCCGCGCGGGCTTCGGAGCCAACGCCGCAGCCTGGTATCGCCATTGCGCGGACAACGACCTCGTGCTGTCGCACGCGCTCGGCGATCCGCAGATCGACCGCTCCACCGACCCGCTGGACGACCCGGACCTGGCCCTTCGGGTGCTCGAGGGAAACGACCGCGGCATCGTCGTGCGCGGAGCCAAGCAACTGACGACGCTCGCGCCGCTCGCCCACGAGGTCCTGGTCTATCTGTCGGCGTCCTTCACCCAGCGGCGCGGCGAGCAGTTCGTGGTCTGGTTCGCGCTGCCGCTCAACACTCCCGGGCTGGTGACGCTGTGCCGCGAGCCGCTCGGCAGCACGCCCTGGGGACATGCCCATCCGCTGGGAGCACGGTTCGACGAGCAGGACGCGATGCTGTTCTTCGACGACGTACTGGTGCCGTGGGACCGGGTGTTCCTGCTGCGCGACGGCGAGCTGGCCCGGACCGGCCTCGGTCGGATCAACGCATGGAGCGCGTACATCGGCCACGTCCGCTTCCGGGAGCGGCTGCGCACGCTGCTGGCAACGGCGACCCTGGTGGCGGAGAGCATCGGGGTCGACGGCTTCCGCAACGTCCAGGAGGACTTGGGACGGCTGGCCGGCTACGCCGAGCTGACCGAATACTTCCTGGATGCCGCCGAGGCCCGCGCCGGGGTGACCGACAGCGGGCTGCTCGCACCCGGCGACACGGCGGCGAGCCGGGTCTGGTCCGCCGAAGTGGCCGCCGGCGCCGTGGAGATCGTTCGCAAGATCGGCGCGTCGGGACTGCTGATGCAGCCCACCGCCAACGATCTGGCGCACCCGCGGCTGCGCCCGCACCTCGACCGCTACATGCGCGGCCGCGACATCGGCGCCGAGCACAAGTCCCGGCTGTTCCGACTTGCGTGGGAGCTGACCGGCGACGGCTTCGGCCAGCGGCAGGACCTCTACGAGTACGTCCACCGGGGCGATCTGACCCGCAACCGGATCAACCTCTTCAAGCGCTACGACCAGAGCGGCGCGCGCGAGCGGCTGCAGCAGCTCATCGACCCGCCCGCCGCAGTCGACGCGGCCCCCGCGGCCGACGCTCCCGCGGCAGCCGTCACATCCCCCCTAGTCCCCCAGGAGGCCCAGCGATGACCAACCCCGCAGTCGAGATCCAGGCCCGCACGCTCGCCGGGTACGCGGATGCCAGCAGGCTACGCCAGGAACACGACCGCGACTGGGTGCTCAGCCACGTTCCGGGTGAGCCGGGGACGCTGGTGGACCTGGGCAGCGGGATAGGCCAGTTGTTGCAGGCGGCGCTGGAGCGTTTCCCCTCGCTGCGACTGGCGGTCGGTCTCGAGCGCTCCGCACACCGGATCGCCGAGGCGGGCGCGCGGCTCGCCCCCTACGGGGACCGTGCGGTGCTGCTGGAGGCCGATCTCACCGCGCCCGAGCCGGTGCCGTACCGGCCCGACGTGGTGACGATGACCTCGGTGCTGCACTGGCTGTATCCCGTGGAAGATCAGATCCTCGGCTGGGTGCGCGATCAACTCGCGCCGGGCGGGACCTTCCTGCTGACGACCTATCACCCGTCCCGCGACGAGCACGGCCTGGGCGGCGAGGACGACATCGTGCGCGACGCTCTCACGGCGCTAGGGGTACGGCGCGACGCCGTACCGGCCCTGTTCGCCGGCCATGACGTCCTACCCATCGCCACCCGCACCCGGCCCGCCCACGAACTGGAGCAGCACCTGGAACGCCACTTCCGGGTCACTGCCGTCCACGAGCGGGAAGCAGTGGTGAGCGTGGATTCGGCCGGACAGTACGCTCACTTCCACGCCGCAACCTTCGGTGACTACTACGGGCGGCTCGTGGAGCCCTCGAGGCGCGGAGACTTCTTCCGGGAAGTGGGCACGGCCGCCTGGCGGCGACAGGAGCAGCGGGGACGGGTCAGCCACATGCCCGTACGACTGTGGCGGCTCACCGCCAATGACCAGCCGGACGTGTGAGGCCCCGCCTACCCTGAGTTCTCACAATCCTTGCGAACGTGCGATACCGAGGCGGAGGAGCCGCGCACCATGTCAACTCCCCATGGCGGAGCGGAGCTCGGGGCCTTTCTGCGTGCCCACCGCGAACTGCTGAAGCCCGGCGACGTGGGCCTCGTGGCCACGGCCCGCAGGCGCACACCCGGGCTGCGGCGCGAGGAAGTGGCCTCGCTCTCCGGCGTGGGCCTGGCCTGGTACACGTGGCTGGAGCAGGGCCGGGTGACCGCGTCCCGGCAGGTGCTGGAGGCGGTCGCCCGGGCGCTGCGGCTGGACGCTGCCGGCGTCCGGCACGCGATGAGGCTGGCCGGCTTCCATGAACCGGCGGGATCGGCGGACGAGGGCCACCGGGGCAAGCTGGCCTCCGCCGTACAGCCGGTGCTCGACTCCTGGCAGTCGAGCCCGGCGGTCCTGCTGGACCAGTACTTCGATCTGCTGGGCTGGAACACCTCCTGGAGCGCCCTGTGGGGCGCCCCGGAGGCGGTCCCGGCCGAGCGCCGCAACCTGATGTGGCTGATGGCGGCCGACCGGCGGCTGCGTGCCGTGCTGCACGACTGGGAGCCGCTGGCCATGAATGTGTTCCAGCACTTCCGGGCGCAGGCAGGGCCCGCCCTGGCCGACGGCAGGACCACCGAGGTCTACGGCCATCTGGCCGAGGACGTGCCGGAGCTCAGCCACTGGTGGGGCTGCCACTCCGTGGCCGAGCTGACCGCCCGTACGGTGACCGTGGAGCCACGGACCGGACAGCGGATGAAACTGTCGCTCTCCTCCTTCCACCCGGTTGACGACCCGTCGGCGCTGGTCCTGCTGTTCACGCCATGCTCGGACGAGGACCGCTCGGGGATGGCGGCCCTCTCCGACGGCGCTTTGCGCGCCTTGCCTCCTACTCTTGAACGGCAGGCCGGCTGACGGCCTCCGCCGCTGCCGTCCTGCGCAGGCTTGTACCGAGGAGAAGGGCGCCAACGGCGGCAACGAGCGCGAGGCCCGTGCCCACGGTGAGGATCCCGGAGGGGACCTCGCTGAAGGCGCCGACCGCCCAGGCGCCGAGCCCCGTTCCCGCATACATGGTGGAGGTGAGCCAGGCGCTGGAAGTGGCCCTCAACTCGGGCGCGACCGTACCCGCCAGTGTCTGCTGATCGGTCACGAAGCCGCCGCTGGCCACGAACCACATCGTGATGCCCACGAGCGCGATCACCAGGCCCGGTCCCTTTGCCGCCAGGGCGACACCGGCCGCGAGCAGAAGGCCCCAGAGCACGAGGAGCGGCAGATCGGTGCGCCCCGCCGCCCTGGCACGGTCGCCGAGCCGTCCGCCGAGCAGGGAGCCGATCACACTGCCCGCTCCGACCAGCATTCCGACCAGCCCGAGTGCCTCGACAGAGAGACCGAAACGGCTCACCAGCAGCGCACCCAGGAAGGTGTACGCGCCGAGATTGGCGGCGTGGAAGGCCGTGTTGACCAGCAGCGCCTTGCGCAGCGTGGGCGCGCCCCAGCCCGCCAGCACGCCCCGGACAGCCCCGACCTGCACGCCCTGAACGGCCGATGGCCGCACCTGCCGCAGCAGTAGTGGCACCGCGGCGGCGGTGCCGACGGCCATGGCCCAGAAGGCGGAACGCCATCCCGCCGCACCGGCCAGCAGTCCGCCGAGGGGTACGCCGATGACTTGTCCGCACGAGAACAGCGCCATGCCGAGCCCGAGCGCACGGCCCCGATTCCGGTCGGACGAGGTCTCGGCGATGTGCGCCCAGATCGCGGGCCCTGCCGCGGCGGCGGCAAGTCCCGCAACAGCGCGGGAGATCACCAGGGGTGCAAGGCCGGTGGAGAGCGCGGCGGCAGCGTTGGACAGGAGGAAGAGCACCGTCCCCGCCACCAGCGCCCTGCGGCGCCCGAAGCGGTCGCTGAGCAGCCCCAGGAAGGGCGCGCTGATCGCGTACACGAGGACGTACGCGGTGACGCTGGAGGCCGCAGCGGCCTCGCTGACGGCGATGTCGTCGGAAATGGTCGGCAGAAGGGGCGAGACGAGGAACGTCTCGGTCCCGAACAGGAACAGCAGCGCGAACACGCCCGCATAACGCAGCCGGTCGAAGGCGTCGTTCGGACGGGCTCGGCCCGCCTCGCCCGTGGGTACGTCGGAGATGCTGCTCAAGCGGATCACCACCTTGTCGAGCAATGAGGCGGGGCCGCGACCCGGCGCATCGACGGCGTCCGGGACCGGTCGGCGATCAAGCGGCCCCAGGAACGTGTGCCGTCCGGCCCGGCCCATCCTTGAGGCCCCGCCGAACCTCAGCCAGGCAGGCGTTCATCCTGTGACTGCTGGTCACAGCCTTGGCACCGGTGCGGGTGCGCACCTGACTCCATCGGTGTGCGCTCCACCGCGGCACCGCCGCCTCTCACCTCCGCTACCCGCTGCGCATTGCGGCCCCCTGCCTGGGAACTCGTCGCCTGGGCACCCCATCGAGGCCGCCTGCCGCGTCATCGCGCACCAAGTGCCCCGGAACGGTGACGGTGTCGGTGGACGGTCCCAGGCGCCGCGTCCCGCGGCCTGCTGCCGCGGGATGTGGAGCGGCTCGGCGGGTTGGGTTCCAGGACCAAGGCGCCAGCGAGCAGCACCTCCGCAACATCGCCGCCGAAGGCCTCCAGGAGATCTACTTCAAGCACCACGGCCGCCGCGCCCAGGACCTCCAGGTCGAGTTCACCGACGTCGACTACATCGACTTCGAGCTTTAACGGATTTGGGCACGAGCGACTCTGCGACCCGGCTGTTGAGCCGAAGCACGATAGGCGTCACAAAGGCAGCCGTATCGTCACCGGGCTCCTCGTGCCGTGGGGAGCGTGTGAGGCACCCTGTGACGGCGCTTCATGCTCAGTTGACGGCTCTGGCACGGGCGTACAGGCCGGGGGTGATGCCTACGACGCGCTTGAAGTGCCGCGTGAGGTGGGACTGGTCATAGAAACCGGTAGCGGTCGCGACCTCACCCGGTGGCCGTCCGTCGAGTAGCAAACGGCGGGCCACGTCGACGCGGCGTGAGACCACGTACTGGTGCGGGGCGATACCAAAAGCGCCGCTGAAGGCACGTATGAGATGGGTGGGGTGAGCATGGACCAGGCGCGCGGCCTCGTCCAGGGGGATGCCTTCAAGCAGTCGCTCGTCGAGGAGGTCACGCAAGCGGTGTGCAACGCCGCGGTCGGGTCGTGCTCTCCCCAAGAGCCTGGGGCGCAGGTGCTCGCGCAGCCGTTCGCTGATCATGGCCAGACGGCTCTCTGCCTCGAACTCGTCGCCCCGGTTCGCGAGGGCCGTATGCAGTTGTCCGATGCGCCTGCGCAGGACGGGGTCGGTGAGGTCCGGGCCGTCCACCGCCGGCCCGATGAAGCTCTCGTCCAGTTGCGTCATGTCGAGGTAGAGCACGCGCTTGCGAAAACCCTCAGATGTAGCGGGTGAGCCGTTGTGCGGAACCTGCGGCGGGAGCAGGCTCACGGTGTCGCTCGGAGTGGCCCGCTCATGGCGGTCCAGGTCATAGCGGACCGCGCCGTCGTCGACGATCAGCAGGGTCCACACGTCGTGGACGTGCATGGGGTACGCGTGCTCAGCGAAATGGGCGTGGAAGACCTCGACGACACCCGCGACCTGCGGGCGCCAGGCGGAGATCTCCTGCCGGGGCACCATGCAAGGAATGTACAAGACGCAGAAGGCGTGTCCCCCGCAGTCTCGAAGCATGAGAACAAAGGACGAGACCAACGAGGAGACCGGGGCGGGGGCCGGGAGCCGGACCGGCCTGGGTGCGGAGAGCGCGCCTGTCCGCTTCGATACGAAGATCGCCGTCGTGTTGCGCGACGACCTTGAGCTGTGGCAGCGACTGAATGTGACCGCGTTCCTGATCAGCGGGCTCGGCACGGCCTCACCCGAGGTGATCGGCGAGCCGTACGCAGATGCCGACGGCACCGCATACCTGCCGATGCTCCGCCAGCCCGTGCTGGTTTTCGAGGGGGCGAAGGAAACGCTGACCGCCGCACACGGCCGTGCACTGTCCCGTTCGCTGCCGAGGGCCGTGTTCACGTCCGATCTGTTCAGCACGGGCAACGACCGGGACAACCGGGCGGCTGTACGGGCCGTGGGCAAGGACCAGCTCGATCTGGTGGGGATCGCTGTATATGGGCCGCGCAACGCGGTGGACAAGGTCCTCAAGGGCACGCGAATGCACCCCTGAGAACACGGCCCCCACCGCGGAGACCTTGCGACTGCACTGGCCGATGTCGGTCGGCCCGACGGAACCATCACCGGAGCTGACCGGACCACGAAGACGGTGGAACATTCCCCACGCGGCCACACAGGCAGCAGCGGGGGATCACCGATGGGTGCAGGGCCGGAGCTCTGCTGGCAGCCGCAGGCGGTGACGACAAGCCTGTGAATCGGGAGTACGTGACAACAGGAGCGCCTCGTTGGTGACAGCTTTCCTGCTTCGTGTGGCGCTCAGCCCGAGGTCGTCTGGCAGCGACGGCGACACCTACCGTGCTTCGGCTCAGCTACCCGACCACATCCGCGAGGAGCGTCTGCAGGATGAGCACGCCGTGGCGTGCCTGAGCCGGTCTCGGTAATCATGAGCGTCTAGCACAACCGCTGGAGCGGACGGCATACAGGCTCCCATGTCATAGGCAGCCCGTAGCCTCTCGCCATGCTGACAACTCTGATGATCTACGACGGCACCGCACCGGCCGACTCCGACGTCCCGCGTACCGGGGGCGTGCCGCTGGCTCCTGCAGGATTCACCTGGCCCATGTGCGGCTCCTTCTGCGGAGGGCCGCTGCAGTTCTTCGCCCATCTCCCCGTCGAGGACGGTGTCCTGTCGGTATTCGTGTGCCAGAACGACCCCGGCGCATGTGAATTCTGGGACGCAACTTCCGGCGCGAACCGGGTCTACCTGTTTCCCCGGGAGGAACTGCAGCCGGTAGCCGTGCCCGAGACGGGAGTGACGCTACTGCCCGCCACCTCAGCCATCCGCACCCACGTCGTGACGCTCGACCCCGACGAGAACGACGAACTCGCGCCTGACGCATACGACCTTGCCCGCTCGGGATGGAAGCGGGAACCCGAAGAACGATTCGGGAAGCAACGCGAAGTGCTCGGGTCACTCGGAGGCAGCCCCTCCTACCTTGAGGACGACCGACTGCCCGCATGCCCCTCCTGCACCGGCACGACGGAATTCGCGGCACATCTGGAGGAAGGGATCTCCGCAAAGGCCGCGATGAACCTCGGCGGCCAGCTGGGCTACGTCTTCGTATGCCGCGCTTGCCGCGAAGGTGCCTTCCTCACAGACTGAGCACACTGCACCGCAGCCGACGCTCCGTCAGCCTGGCAGCAACCCGACCCAGCCGGATCACCGACTCAAGAATCACAGTTCCGGACAGCAGCCCGCCCGTAGTCGTCACCCGCTGCCCGCGTTCGAACCTTGACGGCCGTCAGGGGCTGAGGATCAGTCCCACCGTCGCCAAGGCGCCGCCCGTGAGGGCCAGGAGCGCCATTCGCTGGGCGTTGCGTACGTAGCCCTGGCGGCGCTTGCGCTCCCTGCGGACCGCGACCTTCGTCCCCAGGTGCACCCGCCTGGTGTTCTGCGGGTCGAAGACGAGGGGGTAGCTCTGTCCGACGACGTGGGCGTGGCCCACGCTCGCACCCTTTTGGTGCCGGCCGGAGCCTTCCGGGGACTGCCACTCGTAGACAGCGCTCGCGTAACCGTTGGTGCCGAACGGCACTAGGCTCACCAGCTCCGCTCGCACCTCGACGCCGGATTCGTACAGCTCCGTCATCTTCTTGAGCTCCGCTCCTTCGCCTTTGATCAGCATCAGGCCGAAGAAGCAGAAGGCCGCGGATGCGAGGACGGCAAGGAGGAGCACGGTCATCACCAGGTTCACAGACGGACGGTACGGCACCACAGGTTCAATTCGAAAGCCCCGCAGACTCTTCACCGCCAGGGACTTCGCCACCTACGATCACGCGCATGTCGATCTCTTCGCCCGTCCCCGTCCTCCGTGGCGACAGGGGCATCGAACTCCGCTCCACCGGTGAGGAGCTGCTGCTGCGGCGTCCGGACGCCGAGCTGCGCATACCGTTCGCCGCGATCGCCCGGGTCCACGCCGAACGGCGCGACATCCTCCTGGAGCTGACCGCTCCGGCGGGAGTCGATCCGACGGTGTACCGCGTCAGCGACGTCAGCGCGGCCGCCGCAGGCGTCTTCGCCGACGCGGTGAACGCCGCTCTGCCGGAACAGACCGCGGACGACGAGACAGTCGACGGCTCGACGCTTGTCGTGATCCGGAGCCTGGTCATCGGTGACGAGGGCGAAGACGAAGCGGACGAGAACCTGGTCCAAGTCGGATTGCCCTCCCACGGCATCCGGCTGATGTACACCGGCTGCGTGGCCATCGCAGCCCTGGCCGTCGTCGTCGGTGTGCTGGGCGGGGACTGGAGTCGGGCCATCGCGACGCTGCTGCTCGGGGCGACGGGCGTGGCCTGCTCCTACTTCGTTGTGATGCTGTTCGCGATGGTGTGGCGGGACTGGTACCTGCCCCGCTACGGCATCACTGTGGAGGGGCGGCAGGTGTTCCGGGAGGACGACGGCGACACCGTCCACGCGTTCTCGGCCACCGACGGCGTGACCCGCTACATCCTCGGCCACAACAAGGGGAAGACTGTCCGGATCGCCTACCACCCGAAAAACCCCGCGTACGCCGCCGTCTGCCCTCCGACGGGCGACAGGGTGCTCATGCTCGTCGTTTCAATGGTCGCCGCCGTCATCGCGGGGTTCATGGACTACGGGACGTACCAGCTCGTGCTCCCCGCCTTCACAGGCTGATCCTCCTCCTGCGCGTCGGGTCGTGCCGCAGCGGCACGGACGGTCGAGGCGTCGAGGAGGGAGGAAGAACCGGGTGCTGGACGTCGAGAAGCACTCCTCACACGCCACGGCCTGTAGCCGCCAGCAGCACAGCGCGGTGACCGAGGTCCGGCGGCGGGAGCGGCCGCGCACGCGGATGACGGGGGTGTGTCCGCGTCGGCCCCAGGTGCGGGCACGGGGCGGCGTCATCGAGAAGCCGGCTTCGTCCTCGAAGACAATCCAGGCCCCGGGGGCCGCCGCGAGCCTTTTACCCGGGGCCACACCTCCTTCTTCCACAGCTCCACCGCGTGCTCGTCCCGCTCGAGGGCTCTGCGGGCAGGTGCTTGCCAGGACCGACCGTGCGTTTCAGCAGCCGCCACACCGTGGCCACAGACAGCTTCACCCGCAGACGCCGGCTGATCACCTTCTGAACCCGGCCAGAGTCCAGCGTTCGTCCTCGCAGCCGTGCGCCGACGGTCCCTTGCCAAGTTCCTCCTCGAGCACGGCGAACTGGGCATCGGTGACGGTCGGGGAGTTCGCCGGGCCCGTCGAGCGCAAGGCCTCCATGCCGCCCTCGCGCCAGGCACGGCGCCAGCGTTCCACCGACCGCACGCTCACTCGCCGCTCTTTCGCGATCAACCCGGTCTTCCCACCCGCCGCGAACCTCTCGCCGGCCTGAAGCCGGATTCCCTCACGAAACGCCCGACGCTCGGCGGTCAGGCCCCCCCACCCTCCGGATACCTCACCTCACCGGCATCCCGCAGGGATCACCAACCGTCACTGCCCGACGACAACCCGAATACCTCAGTAAGAGAGCCGGTGTACGACGATCGGGGCGTCGTCATCCATGCCTCTCTGCGTGCGCCTGCCGCGCGTCCAGCGCACCCGTCGGGCGAGGTTCAGCGCGTCGGGGCCGTTCGGCCAGTGGGGATCGGCCGAAACGCTTCGGGCGACATCTTCGATCGCGCTCGCGGAATGCCTCGCACAGGGCGGTAGTCCATCGACCGACAAGAGGAGCTCGGCACGGCAGCCCGCCCAAGCAATGCCGCGCAGAGGCTCCCTACGTCATGCCGAAGCCCTCAACAGGCGCCGCGATGTCACGCTCTGCTGCCCTGTCGGTGACTGCGCCACTCAATGGCCCGACCGGAAGGTTTGGATCCGCTTGCACGGCGCAGTAGATGATTACTCAGCCATACATCCCGGGAGAGGATCATCATGGGCATCATCGCCTGGATACTCATCGGCTTGCTCGCCGGAATGATCGCGAAGCTTCTGATGCCGGGCAAGGACCCCGGCGGCCTCATCATCACCATGCTCATCGGCATCGTCGGCGGCCTTCTCGGAGGCTGGCTCGGCAAGGTCATCTTCGGCGTCGACTCGATCGACGGCTTCTTCGACCTCTCCACGTGGATCGCGGCGATCGTCGGCTCCCTGATCCTGCTCGCCCTCTACCGGCTCTTCACCGGAAGCAGGCGCTCCCATCGGCACGTCTGAGACGAGCGCGCGCCACCCCTACAGACGAAAGGTGAACCCGTACGAGGCAGGTCGCCTCGGCGCGGTCGGTTGGCCCGAAGCATTCGCCGCGCCGGACGCCTACGCGCTCGGCAGGTAGCTGTTGAGGCCCTCTCAAGGGTCGCCCCATGTTCTGCGAGAGGTCGCCGCGAGGGTGACATCGCGGGTCGCCCTCCGGGAGGCAGGTGGCGGTTCCGCGTAACGTGCGATCGACAGCGGATCCGCCCGGCCGCGTGTCCTGTCAAAGACGGGCCTCTCGCTCGCACGTACAACGCCGCCGTCCGGCACGCGGGGCCCGGGTCGCGGGACGATTCAGCTGAGTTGAACCCCGGGCGACCGCCCGCGCGACGGTCATGCAACAGGGACGAGAGGGAGCCTCCGCATGATCTACTCGACCAGTAGCGCCGGTTTCGCGGTACGCGATCCTGGCCGGCGCCCCGGCCGGGTGGACAACGTGCCGGTGAGGTGGGGGAGGGGACGGCGTGGGGCTGTTCACACGAAGCGCAGCGCACGGCGACAACGACGAGGGCGGTGCAGGTGAGGGGCGGTGGCTGCAGCAGGCGCCGGGCGACGCCCGAAGCCTCGCCCTCCTGGCCGACAAGTGCACCTCGTCGGTGCGGACCAGGTCCAGCGGCTGCCTGCCGGGAAGGGCAGGGTGCCCCCTCGGTCCGGTACGGCCGCCTGAAGGAGGGGAGCACTGTCCTCCTTCCTTCGTCTTCGATGTGTTCGATCACCGTTGCCACGAGCCGCGCCACAGTGGTGTCAAAGGCGTCCTCGCCAGGTCATGGCGGCGGGCCGGATGACGCAGTCCCTGCGGAGCGGCTACAGGCGTCGGCGCGGGGATCGGACGGGCTCAGCACCCGCCGACCGAGCGAAGTTCCGTACCGAAGTATCAGAGCGGGGAACAGTGCCTGACGTGACGAACCATTTGCAGCAGCCTGATGCTGAGCATCAGCGACCCGAAGGTGTGTCCGACGCGACGGTGGAAGCGTTGGGAGCGCTGTCCAAGGCGTTGGAGACGACGGAGCGGGCCCGCGGCGCATTGTACGAGTTCCATCAACTGACGGGCACCGCTGACCTGATTCTGGACGATGCGGTTCGTCTGCTGCGTGAGGCCGGTCATGCGGAGCAGGCGAAGCGGGTGGAGGAGGAGATCCTCGGCCGCAATGTCATCCCCGGCCACTGGACATTTCAGATTGTCGAGGCCTACAACAGCACGTACTACCGGCCGTTTCAAACGCTCGAGGAGGACCTCCGCAACCAGCTCGTCGACGGAAGAGATCATTTGTATGAGTCGGAGATGAAGGAAGCCCGCCGCACCAGAAACCACCCCGACCACATCGCTCGCCTGCAACCGTGATCACACACAGGCACTTCCGCCGACGAAGAGCGGGCGGCATCTGAGGCGTGAAGCGCGCCGTCCACTCGATCTCCTCCAGCCGCAGCCACCGCTCCCCGCCGTCCTGATCGGCAGGCAGAACCGCGCGTCCCCGGCCGCGTCAGCCTCGTACGGGGCGTCCCCGACCGCCCGCAGCAGCGTCCGCAACCTTGGCTACGGGGCCTGCGTCGCCCGGCCGCGTACGCCTATCCGCATGAGCGGGCGAGCGCGAGTGCGCATGCCTCGTCGAGCAGTTTCCGCAGTCTTGAGGTCGTGGGTGCGATGGCGGTAGCGAGCAGTGCCGGGCCGCCTGCCAGTGGTGCGAGGACGGCGCACCCGTCCTTGGTGCCGTTGCCGAGCAGTACGGGGTCTCGTCGGTGGTGGAGGCGCGGGTCCACGATGAGGAGCTGGCCGACGGCGCGGTGTCCGTTCAGTACGGCCGGACCGTCCCAGCCGGGTTCTGGTGCCCCGTATGCCGTGTGCTGGTCGAGCAGCGGGCGTCCGGCGCGGTGGACCAGGATCCGGCTGACGAGGTGGCCGGGTTCCTCGTGGGCCCGGCCCAGGAGTTGCTCTTCTCGCAGCGTCAGCCGTGAGGTGGCGGCGAGTTCGACGGTGTACGTCTGGAGCAGGTTGCTGCCGGCGGCGCTGATCAGCGGCTGTGGCAGCCAGCGCAGGCTGGCGTGCTCCCCTACGGTGAGGCGCACAGCGTAGGTGGCCGCATCGCTGGTGGGGCCGCGGAGGGCGAGTGTGGCGGCGGCTGTGGTGACCTCCAGCTCGGCCCGGTCCTCGGCGGTGATGTCGAGGGTGAGACGGTCGCCGCCGAGGGGTCCGCTCATCGCACCGATGATCCCCACCGTGGCGGCGTTGCGGTGGGTGCGCAGGCGCCGCAGGTGGAAGGGGCCGTCGCTGCGCAGCTGCGGGAGGGTGGTGACGCGTCCGTTGTGTGCGGCCCGGATCCAGGCCGTGGCAGTTACGCCGTCCGGGTGTCCGGCGGGCTCCGGGGCAGCGGGTGAGGAGATGTCGGGGCCGGAGGTGGTTCGGGTGGCGGCGCGTTGGAGTGAGCGGCTGATGCGGTTGCCCCGGCGCGCCACTGGGTGAGGTGGCCGGTGATCCAGTCGGCGACGTCGCGGATGCCGTCGTCGGTGGTGAGGCTGGTGAAGATGACGGGCAGGTCGCCGCGCTGTCGTTTCGCGTCGATGGCCATGGTGTCCAGGTCGGCGCCGACGTGCGGGGCGAGGTCGGTCTTGTTGATGACGAGGAGGTCGGCAGTGGTGATGCCGGGGCCGCCCTTGCGGGGAATGTCGTCTCCGCTGGCCACGTCGATGACGAAGATCTGCACGTCGACGAGGCCCTTGGAGAAGGTGGCGGTCAGGTTGTCGCCACCGGACTCGATGAGCACGAGGTCGAGCGGGTGGAGGGTTGCCTCGAGGTGCTCGACGGCTTCCAGGTTGGCGGAGATGTCGTCGCGGATCGCGGTGCGCGGGCAGGCACCGGTTTCGACGGCGGTGATGCGCTCGGGCGGCAGGACGGCTTCGCGCCGCAGGTACTCGGCGTCCTCGCGGGTGTAGATGTCGTTGGTGACGACGGCGATGGGCCAGCGGTCGCGCAGGGTGCGGCAGAGCGCGGCGACGGTCGCGGTCTTGCCGGAGCCGACGGGGCCGCCCAGACCGACGCGCAGCGCGCGGCGGCTGCCGTCGGCGCGGAGCGGCTCGGCGCTGTGGGTGTGGCGCTGCGACATGGTCCCGGGGTGGTCGAGGTGCACGAAGAACTCCAGGTGGGAAAGGAAGGGAAGGTTTCAGGAGGCGAAGAGCCGGACGGTCCAGGCGGCGTGCTGTTCGCCGGTGATGTTGAGCAGCGGCGAGGACGCCGACGGCAGGATGTCGATGCCCTCGGCCGTGACGCGGCCCGCGGCCTGGGCGGCAGCGGTGGCGACGGCGTCAGTGTCGGAGCCGAGGCGGGCCAGCAGCCCTGAGGCGTCGAGCGGATCGAGGCTCAGCAGGCGCACCGCTGCCGTAGCCGGGCCGCCGACGTTCTCGTACGCCGCGGCGTAGGCGGCGTCCAGTGGGGTGAGCCCGGCGGCCCGGGCTGCCAGGCCCAGCACGATGGGCTGGTGGGCGCCCTGGGGACGTTCGGCGGCCAGCAGTTCCAGGTCTTCTGACGGGAAGGTGGCACGGGCGGCGCGCATCATCTGCCGGCCAAGCCTGCGGGCGACGGCACGCAGTGCGGGGACGGGGGTGCGTGCGTCGGCGGCGTCGTCCAGCAGCAGCGGGTCGATTCCGGCGGCGGCCGCGGCGGCCAGCCCGGCCGTCGTCAGGCCGGTGGTGTGCAGACGTCCGCGGCAGAACGTCTCCAGGCTGTGGGTGTCGTGTACGGCTCCGTGGGCGACGGCGGCTTCGACGCCGCCGGAATGGGCGTGCCCGCCGGCGGGGAAGCGGCCGTCGGCCAGGAGGAGCAGGGCTGCACGGCTCATGGGTGAGCGGCTGACCTTTCGCAGGGGCGGATGGTGACGCGGTGGCCCGGCGGGCACACCCGGCCCGCCAGGCCCCCCTGCAGCCGGGGGGCCGGCGGCCGGGCAGGTGGCCGTTCAGAAGAGGAAGTACCGCTGTGCCAGGGGGACTTCGGTGACGTAGGAGCGCGGTACGGTCGCCCCATTGAGTTCGGTGCGGGCGTCACTCGTCGTCGCACCGCCGATGGTGACCTCGAAGCTGTTGTGGTCGACTTCGAGGCTGTCGGGAACCGTGTCGTTCAGTTTCATGTCGGCCTTCGTGACCTGCCGGGTGCTGGTGATGTCCACGAAGTCCTTGTCGAGACCGAGACCCGGATTACTGCTGGTGCCGTCTCCGTTGAGGCTGCCGGCCACCCCGGGAGCCACGAAGTTCATCGAGTTCCTCCCTGGGGAGCGGCCGGTGGAGCCCCAGAGCGGGCGCGGCAGGTAGGGCTGCGGCGTTGTGATCGACGCGTTGGCGTCGCCGACCTGCGCGTAGGCGAGCTGGCCGCTCTTGAGGAGCATGTGCGGTTTGACGCCGAAGAACTTCGGCTCCCACAGCACCAGGTCGGCGACCTTCCCGGTCTCCACGGAGCCGACGTATGTGGCGATGCCGTGGGTGATCGCCGGGTTCACCGTGTACTTGGCAACGTACCGGCGCGCGCGGGTGATCCGCGCGTTCGGCCTGAGGT